>NZ_DAOMPX010000001.1:0-135921 GCF_035445025.1 Citricoccus sp.
CTCGGTGCCGGGGTTCGCGTAGACGGTGGTCTCGGGATCTGCGTAGACGGTCATGTCGACTCCTCGGGGATGGAACGGGCGCTACCCTGCGCTGACTGTGACGGTACTCACAGTGAGGTTGCATCCACGTTGCATCCGCGGGGGCGCGCCCCCCGGCCGGTCAGCCGCCTGCGGTGATCCGCTCGATCGTGCTCACGGCGAGCGCACGGCGCGGTGAGTCGGCCGGCAGCATGCGCAACGCCGTCGACCACAGGTCCAGGTCCCCGGCGGCCTCCGGACGCCCCAGGTACGCCCACAACTGCTCGAGGCCGGCGTCCTGCAGCACGGCCTCGCGCAGGTCCGCGTGCAGTTCCCGCCGGATCTCCACGATGCCGGGGGCCTCGGAGCGCGGCAGCACCATCCCGACGGCGCAGCGCAGGGCCGCGTCCAGGTCGCCGCGGCGCAGCGCGTCCCGGGCCAGGCCGGCGTCCGTGCGCAACGGCCCGCTGATGCGGTACGGGCGCGAGTCGAGCCCGATGCGACCGGCGTCCGGTGCATCCCCGGCCGGACCGGTCCCGGGGGCCGGGCCCGGGGTGGACGGGCCCGTGCCGCCCTCCGCGCATCCGGCCAGCATCCGGCGCAACCGGTGCAGCTCGGCCCGCAGGGTCACGTCCTGGCCGCGCCGGCCGTAGAGCATGTCCTCGAGCGCGGCCCCGTCCAGCCCGGGGGCGTGCCAGTCCAGCAGGGTGAGGATCTCCGCGTGCCGGCCGGACACCTCACGCAGGGCGGCGCCGTCCCGCCCCAACCGGGCCGGCAGCACCCCGGTGACCCGCAGCAGCAGGTCCCGGCCCGCGTCCCCGTGCGCGGGAGCACCCGGACCGGGGTCCACGCCGCCGGTGGAGGCAGTCCCGCCGGACGCGGCGGTTCGCGCCGTCGGGCCCGCTTCGCGCGCCGCACGGCCGGGCACGACGACGGTGGATCCGGCCGCCCGGCCGGCTCCCGTCCGCTGCCACGTCAGTTCGACCGCTGAGGCCGCGGCGGCCAGCAGCGGCAGGGCCAGCGGGGAGACGGCCTCGTCCCCGCCGGTCAGGTCCAGCACGCCGAGGATCGACCCGTCCGAGGGGTCCCGCAACGGCACCGCCGAGCAGCTCCAGGGGTGGACCACCGGGTGGAAGTGCTCGGCGCGGCTGACCTGCATGGGACGCCCGGTGGCCAGGGCGGCCCCGGGGGCGGAGGTGCCCACGGACGTCTCGGACCAGTCCGCTCCCGGCACGAAGCCCATCACCTCGGCGCGCCGGGCCGCGGCCGGGTCACCCTCCACCCAGAGCAGCTGGCCCGCGGCGTTGCCCAGGGCCACGATCAGTCCGGCGTCCGTCGCCGGCTGCACCAGCAGGCGGCGCACGACGGCCAGGACCCCCGCCAGGGGGTGCTCGCTGCGGGCGTGGCGCAGGTCGTCGTCGGCGAGCACCGCGGGCGCCGCCGAGGCGTCGATCCGGGCCCGGACGGCCAGGGACCGCCTCCAGGACTGGACCACGTCCTCCCGCAGCGGTCCGCCGTCCGGCAGCGGCAGGGCGGGGAGCCCGGGCGCGGACCCGGCGCCCACCGCCGTGGCACCGGCGGCCAGGGCCGCGAGCTCGTGGTGCGCCCGCTCCACGTGCCGCTGGTAGGAGGGCGCCGCGAGCCTGGGGATCACCGAGGATCCATCAGTCGCGAGCGGATGAGGAAGCGCTTGCCCTCGGGGGCCTCCACCGAGAACCCGGACCCCCGGCCGTCGACCACGTCCAGGGTCAGGTGGGTGTGCTTCCAGTACTCGAACTGCTCGCGGCTCATCCAGAAGGGCAGTTCGGTGCCGTCGGGCAGGTCGAAGGTGCCCAGCAGGATGTCGGCGTCACCGGTGCGGAAGTCACCGTCCGGGAAGCACATCGGCGAGGAGCCGTCGCAACACCCGCCGGACTGGTGGAACATCAACGGCCCGTGGACCCGCTGGAGGGCCTGCACCAGCTCCAGCGCGGCCCGGGTCATCCCGACGCGCGAGACCTGCTCACCGGGCACCTGGGGGCGGGCGTCGAGCACGGAGGGATGGCCGGCTCCACTCGGAGCCTCCGGGGACGCGGACGTCATCGCGGTCTCCTGGGGGTAGGGGATCCCCTCACCGTATCCTTAAACGTGACCCGCGTCACGATCAGTAGCCCGCGGGTGCGCACGGGGCCACCACCGGAGGACCGGCGGGACGGCCGCGACCCACCGCGTCCCCGCACCGGTATCCCGGGCCTGACCCGGGACGACCGGGACGGGGCCGCTCAGGCGGTCCGGGCCCGGGCGCGGCGCTCGGCCGCGGCGGCGATGTCCGCCAGGTCCTGGCCCATCGCCGTCCGGGAGACGGCCACCCCCAGGGGCGCCGTGAGGGCGCCCAGCAGCTTCCGCGCACGGCCGCCGTGCGCGTGCTCGCCCTGGAAGCGCATCACGAGCTGGGTCCTCGGAGAGGCATCGGCGCCTCCGGTGACCGGCCGCAGTTCGAACTCGGTGCGGTAGCGCATGCCGTGGGACTCGGCCCGCAGCTCGGTCCGGCGTCCGGGCTCGACGGCCGTGACGGTCATGTCCTCGGTGGCCTCCTGACCGAACATCACCCGGGACTCCCGCCAGCGGGTGCCGACCTGGTAACCGGTGTCCCCGGAGAGCCGTTCCACCCCGCGTACCCCGCCGAGCACCTGCGCGGTGCCCTCGAGGTCGGTCAGCACCTCCCAGACGGCGGCGGCGGGGGCGTTGACGTGGACGACGACGGACAGTGGCTTCATGGGGACGGACCTCGGTGGACGACAGGCGGAGCGGATGGGATCACCGTACCGCTCCGCCTGCCGTGCGCTGAACCGTTCCGGCCCAGGACTGAACCGTTCGGGTTCAGTACGCCTTGACGCGCTGCTCGACGATCAGGTGGATGAGGGCGAACCGGCCCTCGTCGTCGATGGCCTTGAGAGCGGCCTCCAGGGCGCCGGGCACCTCGGAGTCCTGCTCCACCCGCACGCCGAAGCCGCCGAAGGCCTCCGCGGCCTTGGCGAAATCGGGGTTCTTCAGCTGGGTGCCGGAGACGCGGCCCGGGTAGTCCCGCTCCTGGTGGGTGCGGATCGTGCCGTACTCCTGGTTGTCCATGACGATGATCAGCGGGGTGGCACCGTACTGGGCTGCGGTGGCCATCTCCTGGCCGTTCATCAGGAACTCGCCGTCCCCGGCGATGGTGACCACTCGGCGGCCCGGGTAGTTCAGGGACGCCGCCACGGCGGACGGCACCGAGTAGCCCATCGAGCCGTTGCGGGCCGAGATCATGGCCGCGTAGGAGTTGGTCGGGAAGTAGCGGTGCGCCCAGTTGGTGTGCTCACCGGCGCCCAGGGTGATCATGGCGTCCTCGGGCAGGGACTGCACCAGGTTGGCCATGAGGGTGTCCATGCGGGCCTGGCCCTCGGAGGGCTCGGCCGGCGGCAGGGCGGCGAACGCCTCCTGCTCGCAGCGCATCCGGGCGGTCCACTCCTTCCAGGAGTCCTTCACCTTGAGGTCCATGCGGACCAGGTCGCGCACGAACACGTCCGGCTTGGCCACGATCTGGTGGGAGACGGGGCCTGAGCGGCCGCGCAGGGACGGGTCGATGGTGACCAGGAAGTTCTTCTTGTCCCAGTGCTGGCGGATGGTGAAGCCGTCGGTGACGACGTCGCCCGGGACGGTGCCGACGAAGACGATGAGGTCGGTCTCCTCGAGCAGGTCATAGGTGGGCTTCGGGCGGCCGTAGCCGATCGGGCCCACGTAGGACGGCGAGTTGAAGGGCACGGTGCCCTCGGTGCGCCACTCGGCGGCGGCCGGGATGTGGTGCTCCTCCAGCCACGTGGTGAGCATCTCCGCGCCCTCGGTGGTCCAGTCGTTGCCGCCGGTGATGAACAGCGGCTTGTCCGCCTCCTGCAGTGCGTCGTGGAGCGACTTCCAGTCCTCGACGGTCATGCCGCCGGGGGCCACCGGGATGCAGGGGTGCAGCGTGGCGTCGACCTGCTCCTTGATGACGTCCTCGTGCAGGCCGACGATGACCGGGCCGGGACGGCCGGAGCTGGCGGCGAACATGGCCTCGGCGACGATCTCGGAGGCGCGGCTGGCGTGGTCGAGGGTCATCACGCGCTTGGCGCCGGACTCGAACCACATCTGCGGGTCGAACTCCTGGAACGCCTCCTTGCCGCGGTGCTCGAAGGGGATCAGGCCCACGAACAGCACCATCGCGGTGGAGTCCTGCCAGGCGGTGTGCAGGCCCACGTGGGCGTTCGCGGCACCGGGGCCGCGGGTGACCATGGCGATGCCCGGGACCGGGTTCATCTTGCCGTCGGCCTCGGCCATGTAGGCGGCCCCGCCCTCGTGGCGGCAGATCACGTTCTCGATGGAGGAGTTGTGCAGGCCGTCCAGCACGTCCAGGTAACTCTCCCCGGGCACCGAATAGACGCGCTTCACGCCGTGGGCCTCCAGCGTGTCCACGATGACGTGGCCGGCGGACTTGGTCTCGGACGTGTTCTGCTCAGTGCTCATCAAGGCTCCTTGGACTGTGTGCGGCGGCGGCACTGCCGCACCGCGACCCGGGTGTTCCCACGGGCGGGCCGGGGTGGACTCCGAGCAAAGATACCCCAGCGCACCGTACCGCCCGTCACCTGTGGCGGGATATGTCGTCAGTGGGCTGATGATCTCCCGGACCCGGCCCCGACCCGCCCCAACAGCCCCTCCGGACGGCCCCGGGCGGGCACCCTCCGCACCCCGCCGGCCACCGGCGGGGACGAATTCTGTCCTACAGGATCAACCGAAAGTACAGTGCTGAAATGTTCTCCCCCAACACCACGCGCCGTCTCACTCAGGCCGCAGCCCTTGCCAATACCGCCGCCGGTGACCACGGCGGCCAGACCCTTCCCGAACGACTCGACGAACAGCACCTGGCCGACATCCTCGCCGACGTGTCCCCCCACGCCGGCGAGGCCCGCCCCGCCGGCGCCGAGCCCTCCTCCAGCGCCACCCTGCGCTCGGTGCGCAAATTGCGGGCCGCCATCGCCGGCATCTGGCACGATGCCGCCGCCGAGGACGCCGGGGCCGCCCTGGCGGGCATCAACCACCTGCTCTCCGCCGCCGGCCCCGTGCAGCTGATCCTGCCCGGGGGGCCCGACGGCGAGAGGCCGGGCACCGCGGCCACGGCGCCGCACGCGGCGGGCGGGCCGGCGGCGGGTTCCCCGGCCCGGACCCCGGCGGTCCTGGACGCCGGACGCGAGGGCGATCCCGCGGAGAAGGAGCTGTCCACCGCCTTCGCACTGGCACTGACCGACGTGGCGCTGGCCGGGGAGCTCACCCGGCTGCGGACCTGTTCCGGGGAGGCGTGCGACAACGCCTTCGTGGACCTGACCCGCAATCGCTCCAAGCAGTTCTGCGATGAGGCCAACTGCGCCAACCGGGCCCATGTCCGTGCCTACCGGGCGCGCCGGGCGGCCGAGACGGGGGGCGAGGAGACCGGTGCGGTGTCCTCGGACCGGGCCGTGCAGCAGGACGCGGTCCGCGACAGGGCCCCGGACGGGGAGGGGACGAAGCCCGGCAAGAAGGCGAAGAAGGACAAGGGCAAGAAGAAGTCCAAGAAGCACAAGAAGTAGTGCGGGGACGCCGCGGGCACACCGCCGGGTGATGTCCGCGGCGTCGACGCCGGCCGGCGTCGGCCGCGGCGCGCAGGCGCGGAGGGCCTAACCGGCCCCGGGGCCCTCGTCGGAGGCGGCGCGACCGGCCGCCTCCTCGCGCCTGCGGCGCGCCTCGGCCTTGCGCCGGGCCACGGCCTGCTGGTGCAGTTCCTCCGAGGATCGGTGCACCCCGGAACCCTGGGACAGGTGCTCCGGGTTGTCCTTGGCGGCCAGCTGCAGCATGGCCACCACCACGAGGGACACGATGAAGAAGACGCCGAAGGCGATCAACCCGATGTCCACGCGCACCGGGTTGTCCGAGCCCCCGGAGGCGGTGAACATGGCGACCGCGCCGCCGATGACGGCCAGGGCGAAGGAGAAGACGAGCGGTCCCTTGATCGAGGCCAGGAACCCGGGCTTGCCCTCGTCCTTCCGGGCCCCGGACTGACGGGGGTCCCGGGACTGCGGGCCGGTGCTGGGCGTGCTCACGAACTGTTCTCCTGGTCTACGGGTTCCGGTACGGCGGCCGTGCGGGGCCGCGGCGCACCCGTCCATTCTACGGGGTGTAGAGAAACCTCTCGACCCAGGACCGGGAAACCGGCCCCTACCTGCGCGGGGCCCGGGGCTCGGCGGCCTCGCGGGCGGCCGGGCCGGCGTCGTGCCGGAAGCCGAAGCCGGAGATGGCCAGGAGCACGGCGATGACGATGGCCCCGCCGCCGACGATGCCGAGCATCCCGTGCGGGTCCAGGTGCAGGAAGATCAGCAGGCCGATGCCGGACAGGATGCCGACGCCGCCCGTGTAGAGCTGGTCGCGCGCGGGCACGAACTCCCTGCGGTACCGCGCCCAGGCCACCACCTCGGCGAGGCCGGACCCGATGAGCGCGACCGCGGCGATCAGGCCGGCGACGAACGCCGTGCCGGCGAAGAGCAGGGCGATCGCGCCGACCATGAACACGGCCGCGGCGATGGACAGCGGACCGCGCATGCCCGCGGGCACGGGCTCGCGGCGCAGGTACTCCCACAGCCCCGAGCCGGAGAACACGAAGTACGCGGCCAGGCCATACTTCAGCACGCCCAGACCCGGCTCCTGCAGGAAGATGGTGGTCAGGCCGAAGATCGCGGCGATGAGGGCGCGCACGAGGATCGGCTTCCACATGATCGCGGCGGTCTCGACGGGGGCTTTTGCGGCAGGCACCCGTCCATTCTAGGCCGGGTGCCGGAACGGGCCGGCCGTGGCCGGTCCGCCCTCACTGCTCGCCGGTGCGCATCCACGCGTCGGAACGCGCCCGCAGCCCGAGCGTCACGGCGCGGGCTCCCATGAAGACCCCCGCGAAACCGGCCCACAGCAGCGCGAGCTGGACGCCGGCACCGGGGGCCTGGCCACCCTGCGCCGCACCCGAGGCGAGCCACGCCAGTCCGGCGAGCGCGGGCAGGTACACCACCAGGTTCACGACGCCGACCAGGGCCAGGTAGCGGGCGTCGCCGGCCCCGATGAGCACGCCGTCCAGGACGAACACGAACCCGCTGACCGGCTGCGACGCCGCGAGCACCAGCAGGCCCGCGGTGGCCGCGGCCCGCACCGCCGGATCCGGCGTGAACAACGGCGGCAGCACCCAGGCCAGCACCGCCAGCAGCAGGCCGGTGACCAGCCCGAACCACAGGCTCCACCGGACCATGGTGCCGGTCAGGGCGCGCGCCTCGTCCCTGCGGCCGGCGCCCAGCTCCCGTCCGATGAGCGCCTGGGCGGCGATCGCCAGGGCGTCGAGGGCGAAGGCCAGGGTGGAGTAGACGGTGAACACGAGCTGGTGCGCGGCCAGCGTGGCCACGCCCAGTCCCGTGGCGGCCATGACGGTGGCCAGGATGGCCACCCGCAGGCTCGCGGTGCGCAACAGCAGCCAGGAGCCCACCTGCGCGGTCGCCCGCATACCCGCCCACGACGGCGCCAGGCCGGTCCCGGCGGCACGGAACCTGGGCAGCAGCACGGCCAGGTAGACGGCGAACATCCCCCACTGCACGATCGAGGTGCCCGCCGCGGACCCCGCCACGCCCAGTCCGAGGCCGTAGACCATGAGGAAGTTCAGCCCGATGTTGAGGCCGAAGCCCACCCCGGCCACGATCAGGGGCGTCCGGGTGTCCAGCAGTCCGCGCAGGATGCCGGTGGCGGCGAGCACGCCGAGCATGGCCGGGATACCCGGCATGGACCACTGCAGGTAGGCCACCGCGTGCTCCTGGACCGCCCCGTCCGCGCCGACCAGCCCGGCCAGCGGCGCGGCGGTGACCCAGCCGGCCACCGCCAGGGCGAGGCCGAGCAGCAGGGCCAGCCAGACGCCGTCGCGCCCGCGGTCCATGGCCGCGCGCCGGTTGCCCGCGCCCATGAAGCGGGACACCGCCGGGGTGGTCGAGTAGGCCAGGAAGATCATCAGCCCGGTCACGGTGTGCAGGATGGTGGTCCCCACCCCCACGCCGGCCAGTTGCGCCACGCCGAGGTGGCCGATGATCGCGGTGTCGGCGAGCAGGAACAGCGGCTCGGCCAGCAGGGCCCCGAAGGCAGGGACGGCCAGGGCGAGGATCTGCCGCGAGACCGGACGGGGGTCGCGCGGGGCCGCCCGGAGTCCGGGGCGCTCGGTGTCCCGGGTGGTCATGGGCCCTCGGCGGTGGTCATGGTCGCTCAGCTGACGAGCGGCAGCAGCGTGTAGGCCACCACGATCGAGACGAGGTTGTTGAACACGTGCAGGATCACCACGAACGCCAGTGACCTGCCCGTGAGGACGTAGGTCACGCAGATGGCCGCCGCCAGGGTCAGGTAGGGGACGACCTCCACGGGGTTGAACTGGAAGCCCGTGCTGATGAAGTGGATCATCGCGAACAGCACCATGGAGATCGCCACGCAGACCCAGACGTTGATGTACCGGGAGAGCTTGCCGATCATCAGGTGCCGGAAGATGTACTCCTCCACGAGGGGTGCCATCAGCACGGTCACCAGGAGCATGGGCAGGAAGTCGACCTGGGTGGTCATCTCCTCGATGGCCAGCTGGTTGGCGCTCTTGATCGGCTCGCCGGCCGCGAACACCACGAGGGCGTTGACCATGATGCACGCGAGCCAGACGCCCGGGATGAGGCCCGCCTTCAGCCAGCCCCGGTCCCGGAAGGTCTGGAAGGACCGCACGAACGGCCGCCAGCAGGCGATGAGCACCAGCGCGGAGAGCACTGCGTAGGAGATGAGGTTCACGGCGAAGGTGAACGAGGCCGTGTTGACGGTGCCGTCCGCGTCCGTGAACCGGTCCATGAACCCCGGGACCAGGGCCACGACCGCCGCGCCGCCCAGGATGAAGATCAGCACGTACGCCAGGACCGTGGCCAGGTCCATCCACGTGAAGGGTCCCGGGTCCAGCACGATCCGCTCGCGCTGTGCCCGTCCCGGCCAGCCCGGGGGGATGCCGCCCGGTCCGCCGTGGGCCGGCTGGACACCGGACGGGGCACCCGGGACGGAGAGGGCACCGGGGGCGGACGGAGCACCCGGCATCCCGGCGGTGCGGGGGCCGGATCCGGGGTGACCGTACCGTTGTCCCCGCTTCGGCCACCCGGGCGGGATGTCCTGCGCGGCGGACTGCGGGCCCGGCGGCGGGGCGGAGTGCTGGTACTGCGGTGCCTGCCGCGGGTCCTGGGTCATGAGGCCATGCTATCGGCGGGCCCCGGGAGGTCAGGCGCTGCCGCGGGTGAAGATCGCGGCACGGACGTCGTCGTCCTCCTCGAGCCCGGCCCCGAGCGCCGAGCCGATCGTGGCCAGCCCGCCCACGAACCAGGCGAGCTTGAGGTACTGGGGGAAGTGCGCGGGGTCTCCCGTGACCTCCGCGAACACGTCGGGGTCCACCAGCAGCAAGGCGCCGGCCAGGGCCGCCGCGAACAGACCCACGTGCAGCACCACCACCCCGATCAGCACGGAGGAGACCGTGGCGATGTTGAACACGGCGACCTGCTCACGTTCGGCGCGGCGCCGCGGCCTCTCCCACAGGTTCGCGCCCACCACGAGGGACACCGTCACGGACAGGACGGCCACGGCGCCCACGAGCGCCATCTGCAGCCCGTCGTACTCCGCCGAGAGCAGCCACAGGTCGGTGGTGATGAGGGTCAGCGCGCCGGTCGCCAGGGCCGCGGACAGCGAGCGGGACAGGCTCGCGGCGAGCAGCCACGGCCGGTTGGCCCGGATGGTGCCGAGGAGCAGCCGGGCGTTCGAGGACCCCACCCGCCAGGCGAACAGTCCACCGTTCTCGGCGCCGCGGTCCTCGACGTCCGTGGCCAGCTGGCGCGCCGCGTCCACGGCGGACCGCAGCTGCTGCGGCGAGGGACCACCCTCGTCCGGGTCCAGGCCGAGGATCCGTGCGACGACGTCACGCACGGCGTCCGCGACACCCACCCCCGCCAGGTCCAGGGACACGACCCCGGCTGAGTGCGCGGGGGAGACCTGCGCGGTCAGCGAGTGCCGGCCCTGCCGCAACGGCTCCTGGCACACGCCGACCGCCAGGTCCCAGTCCCGGTCGAGCATGCGGTCCCGCGTGGACTCGAGAAGGTCCAGCGAGTCCTCGTCCTCGGAATCCCCGAGGTGTCCCCGCTCCACCTGGACCTGCCACGACAACCCCGGGTAGGCGGCTGCCAGCCCGTCCTCGAGTTCCGCGGCCAGGGTTCCCTCCTGCGCCGGAGCGGACACGTCCGCCCGGATCAGCACGCCCAACCGGACGGTGGTCCCGGGACGGGCCGAGTCCGCGCCCGGGGCGCCCGGGGCGTCCGGGGCCCGGTGCGCCGAGGCCGCTTCCCCGTCCGGTGCCCTCACCGGTCGCGGATCCCGGACTCGTCCGGCTCGGGGTCCGTCACCACGGGTACGGGACCGGTCACCACGGGAACCGGCCCGGTCACCACGGGAACCGGACCGGTCACCACGGGAACCGGCCCGGTGCCGGCCGGGACCGTCCCCTCGCCGCTGACCGGGAGGGCGCCGGTGCCCGGCGAGAGCGCCTCCGTCTCGGCATCGAGGTCCACGCCCGCGGTGAACTGGGACATGTACAGCCGGTGGTAGGCGCCCCCGGCGGCGAGCAGCTGATCGTGGGAGCCCTGCTCCACGATGTCCCCGTGCTCCATCACCAGGATCACGTCCGCGTCGCGGATGGTGGACAGCCGGTGGGCGATGACGAACGAGGTCCGGTCGGTCCGCAGCGCCGCCATGGCCTCCTGGACCAGCACCTCGGTCCGGGTGTCCACGGACGAGGTGGCCTCGTCCAGGATCAGCAGGGCGGGATCGGCCAGGAAGGCGCGGGCGATCGTGATGAGCTGGCGCTCCCCGGCGGAGACGTTGGCGCCCTCGTCCTCGATGACCGTGTCGTAGCCGTCCGGCAGGGTGTGCACGAAGCGGTCCACGAACGTGGCCCGCGCCGCGGCCACGACCTCCTCGTCCGTGGCGTCCAGCCGCCCGTACCGGATGTTCTCCCGGATGGTCCCGCCGAACAGGACGGCGTCCTGCAGCACCATGCCCACCTGGCCGCGCAGCACGCTCCGCTGCAGGGAGCGGATGTCCACGCCGTCGAGGCGGATCGCGCCGGCGTCGATCTCGTAGAACCGCATGATGAGGTTCACCAGCGTGGTCTTCCCGGCACCGGTGGGCCCGACGATGGCGATGGTGTGGCCGGGCTCGGCGGTCAGGGACAGGTCCGTGATGAGCGGCTTCTCCGGGGTGTAGGAGAAGGACACGTGGTCGAACTCGATCCGCCCGAGCACCGGCCGGGCCAGGTCCGCCGGCCGGCGCCCGGCCGGGTCCAGGGTGCCCGCGCGTTCCTGGTCGGCCAGGTCCGGGTCCTGTTCCTCGGCGTCGAGCAGCTCGAAGATCCGCTCGGCGGAGGCCACGCCGGAGATGAGCATGTTGGACATGCCCGCCACCTGGCCCAGCGGCTGGTTGAACTCCCGCGAGTACTGGATGAACGCCGTGACGGCGCCGAGGGTCATCTGGCCCGTGGCCACCCGCAGA
Organism: Citricoccus sp.; assembly: GCF_035445025.1. Taxonomy (NCBI): domain Bacteria; kingdom Bacillati; phylum Actinomycetota; class Actinomycetes; order Micrococcales; family Micrococcaceae; genus Citricoccus; species Citricoccus sp. The sequence goes on from NZ_DAOMPX010000001.1 coordinate 11,665, forward strand.
CCGCCCACCACGGCGATGCCCACGTAGCCGAGGTAGTTCACCCACTGCATGATCGGCATGATCATCCCGGAGTAGAACTGCGCCCGGAACGAGGCCTCGTAGAGCTCCTCGTTGCGCTCGTCGAAGCGGGCGCCCATGTCCTGCTGGCGGCCGAACGCCGTCACCAGCTCGTGCCCCGTGAAGGACTCCTCGATGTGGCCGTTGAGCCGGCCGGTGTTCTTCCACTGCGCGGTGAACAGCTTCTGCGACTTCGACCCGATGATTCCCACCACCACGCCGGACAACGGGAGCGCGACCAACGCGATGAGCGCCAGCTGCCAGGACAGCCAGAACATCATGATGACGATGCCGATGATCGTCAGCGCCGAGTAGACCAGGGTGGCGAACGCCTGCTGCATGGCCTGCTGGACATTGTCCACGTCATTGGTCGTCCGGGACAGCAGGTCACCGCGCTGCCGGGTGTCGAAGTAGCTCAGCGGCAGGCGGTTGACCTTGGCCTCGATGTCCTGGCGCAACCGGTAGACCACGCGCATGACGATGTCATTCAGGACCCGCCCCTGCAGCCACATGAACAGCTGGGCCACCACGTACATGCCGAGCACGATGAGGATGAGCCGGGCCAGTTCCGCGAAGTCGATGCCCTGGCCGGGCACGAAGTCCATCCCGGACAGCATGTCCGCCGCCTGGGCCTGGCCAGTGGCGCGCAGCCCGTCGATGACCTGTTCGGCGGTCATGCCGGCCGGCATCTGGGCTGAGACCAGGCCACCGAAGATCACGTTCATCGCGTCGCCGAGGATGGCGGGGGCCCAGACGTTGAAGACCACGGCCACGACGACCAGCACCACGACCAGCGTCATGCCGGTCCGCTCGGGCCCGAAGGTGGCGAACAGGCGCTTGGCCGAGGGCCAGAACGCCTTGGCCCTGCGGGGAGCCGAGGTGCCGCCCCACTCGTCGGGTCCCACGCTGTCCTGCAGCTCGGCGATCTCCTCGTCCGTGATCGCGCCGGCGTCGTCGGCACCCTGCCCCCGGCGGTCCGTCGCGCGCAGGGCCCTCCGGCCCCTCTTCCGGTTCGCTCGGTCCGCGCTCATGCCACTTCCTCCGCACTGATCTGGGAGTCCACGATCTCCCGGTAGGTCTCCGACGTCGCGAGCAGTTCCTCATGGGTGCCGCGGCCGACGATCCGGCCCTCGTCCAGGACCAGGATCTGGTCGGCGTCGGTGATGGTGGAGACGCGCTGGGCCACGATGATCGTGGTGGCCCCCCGGGTGTACCCGGTCAGGGCCTGGCGCAGCCGGGCGTCGGTCGTGACGTCGAGCGCCGAGAACGAGTCGTCGAACACGTAGACCCGGGGCCGGGCCACGAGCGCCCGGGCGATGCACAGGCGCTGGCGCTGGCCCCCGGAGACGTTGGTGCCGCCCTGGGAGATGGCGGAGTCCAGTCCGGTGCGGGCCGCCTCCCCCTCCCCCGTCGTGCGGTCCCGGACGAATTCCGTGGCCTGGGCCGTGTCCAGGGCCGCCCACAGCTCGGCGTCCGTGGCGTCTGGGTTGCCGAACCGGAGGTTGTCCGCCACGGACCCGGAGAACAGGAACGGCTTCTGGGGGACCAGCCCCACGGCCGCTGTGAGCGAGGCCCTGGCCTGCTCGGTCACCGGCACCCCGTCGATGAGGACCTCTCCGCCGGTGGCGTCGTAGAGCCGGGGGATGAGGTTCACCAGCGTCGACTTGCCCGAGCCGGTGGAGCCGATGATCGCGGTCGTGCGGCCCGGCTCTGCGATGAAGGAGATGCCGTCCAGCACGGGCGACTCCGCACCCGGGTAGGCGAAGCGGACATCGCGCAGTTCCACCCGGCCCTCCTGGCGCTCGGGCACCCTGGGGGCGACCGGTTCCCGGAGCGAGCCGGAGGTGGACAGCACCTCACCGATCCGCCGGGCACAGACGACGGCCCGCGGGAGCATCATGAACATGAAGGTGCCCATCATGACGGCCATGAGGATCTGCAGGAGGTACTGCATGAACGCGGTCAGGGCGCCGACCTCCACGAGTCCCTGGTCCACGCGCAGGCCGCCGAACCAGAGCACGGCGGCGGTGGCCAGGTGCAGGACCATGGTGATGACCGGGCCCATCAGGACGAACAGCCGGCCGATCCGGACCGAGGTGTCCGTCAGCGCGGCGTTGGCGTCCGTGAACCGCTGGGCCTCGTGGCGTTCCCGGACGAAGGCGCGGACCACGCGGATGCCCATGATCTGTTCGCGCATCACGCCGTTCACGCCGTCGATGTTGTCCTGCATCCGCTCGAACAACGGCATGAGGGTGCGCACGAGCAGGCCGACGATGACCAGCAGGAGGGGAACCGAGACCCACACGAGCCAGGACAGGCCGGGATCCTCCTGGATCGCCATGATGATGCCGCCGATGGACATGATCGGGACCATGACCATGAAGTTCAGCGCCATGAGCACGACCATCTGCACCTGCTGGACGTCGTTCGTGCCGCGGGTGATGAGGGTGGGCGCACCGAAGCGTCCGACCTCCTCGGCGGAGAACCCGTCCACCTGGGAGTACACGGCCTTGCGGACGTCCCGGCCGAGGGCCATCGCCACGCGGGCGCCGAACCAGACGGCGGCGATCGCCGTGGCCACCTGGACGATGGCGACGCCGAGCATCACCGCCCCGGTCCGCCAGATGTAGCCGGTATCGCCCCGGGCGATGCCGTCGTCGATGATGTCGGCGTTCAGGCTCGGCAGGTACAGCGTGGCCAGGGTGGCGGCCAGTTGCAGCACCAGGACCGCTACGACGGAGCGCCAGTAGGGCCTGCCGTAGTGCCGGACGAGTTTCCAGAGCACGGTTCACTCCCGGGTCATAGAGGGGTCCGCGAAGGATCCGCTTCGACGGACGAGGGTGGCGGGGACCGTGACGGGACCCCGTGACCGCGCGCCAGGGCCGTGCCGGGGTGGCGGGAGGTCGGGGACCGGAATGGTCCGTGGTCCATCATGCCCTACCCGGTTCGCCACCGGGGCCGGCGCGGGCCCGCCGGGAGGGATCCCGCAGGATCGGAATCACCCGGCCGCAGGGGCGCGGGGTGCGCGCCGCGGCCCCGGGCGGGGAGGGGATCAGGTCAGGTGGTCGCAGCGTCCCTCTGCCCAGTCCGCGTGGCGCCGCGCGGAGCGGTGCACCACGGCGCGGGCCTCCGCGGTGATGCAGCCGGTGAAGTTGTCGTAGAGCCGGTCGTAGTCGTACCGGTCCAGGTGGTCGGCGATCCGCAGCGCCACCCGCCCGGACAGGGGCAGGTAGTTCGGGAAGGACCGCATGAACGTGGTCCAGGCCCGGTCCCGCGCCACGCCCACGGTGTCCCCGGCCAGCAGCACCCCCCGCCCGTCCTCAGCGGTGTAGTGCACCACCACGCTGCCCGGGAAGTGGCCACCGGGCTGGGAGGCCGTGACCCCGGGCAGGGGCTCGATCGTCCCGGACCACAGCTCGAGGTTCCCCGGCCGCCGGGCCAGCCACGCGGCGTCGGGCGCGGAGACGTAGACCGGCACGCCGTCGAACGCCTCGGACCAGTCCGACTGGACCCCGTACATGTGCGGGTGGGAGGCGATGATCCCGGCCAGCCCGCCGAGGCCGGCCACCGCGTCCACGGCCGCCCGGTCGATGTGGGCGGGGACGTCCACCAGGAGGTTCCCGGCCGGCGTCGTCAGCAGCTTGGCATGCTGACCGATCCCGGCCCCGCCGCGCACCGGCAGCGCCCAGAGTCCCGGCTCCAGCGGGGCCGGCTGCACGCGGGCACCGCCGGCGCGCAGGGCGCCCACGGTCGTCCAGCGCTGGCCGTCGGCCGGGACCCACTGGCGGTCGTCGGCGCAGATCGCGCACGTCCCGGGCAGGGCGTCCGGGTCGTGTTCCACCCCGCAGGTGGTGCACAGGACGGTCCGGTCCCACGGCTGGTCAGGTGTCGGCTGGGTGTCCATGGTCAGTGCAGTGTAGGCAACGCGCCGCGGGACGGGACAGGCCCCGGGGCGTCAGCCCCCGGCCCACTCGTGGGAGGCCTTGTTGCGCAGGCCGACCAGTTCCAGCGCCCTGCGCTCCAGGGACTGGTCCTGTTCGGTCACCGCGCGCCACTGCTTGACCGGCACGGCCTTGCCGTTGGTCCCGGTCGAGACCATCACGGTGAGCCCGTGGGCGATCAGCTTGGGCTCGCGCTCGCGGCGGTCCCCGGCCCGGGCGCGGATGGAGACGTGCATGGAGCGTGCCGAGGTGTGGACCAGGCGGGCCTCGATCTCCACCAGGTCCCCCACCCGCACCGGCTGGTAGAAGCGGACGCCGCCGGCGAAGACCGCCACGACCGGCAGTCCGGACCAGCGGGAGGCGCAGACGTTGGCGGCCTCGTCGATCCAGCGCATCACGGCACCGGCCTGGACCTTCTCCCCGGGGTAGACCTCCCGGGTGTTGGCCACGAAGCGCAACACCACGGTCTCGGCGGTCAGCTCCCCCTCCGGGGGCGGGGCGGAGACCATGGCCTCCTCCACCTCACGGCGGATGGTGCCGCGGACCCTGGCCAGCCGCGCGCGCTCCAGCTCCTCCGGGGTGCTCGGTTCCCACGGACGGACGGGCACCGGCCCACCGGCGTCGTCCACGGCCACGTAGACCATGACGCACTCGGTGCACACCACGGCCTTGCCGTGCTGGTCCCGGGTGTCCGGCAGGACCACACGGGTCTGCACGTGCACCGAGGTCCGGCCCGTGTACACCACGCGGGCCTCGACGATCACGCGGGTCTCCACGGGCACCGGGTTGGCGAAGTGCATGTTCCCCACGTAGGAGCCCACCACGTCACCACCGGACCAGCTGGCGGCCGCGGCGTAGGCCGTCTTGTCGATCCAGGTCATCACGGTTCCGGCGTCGACCGAGCCGTCCGGGTGGTCATAGGCCTCGGCACGGAACTGGAGGGCGACGGAACTTCGGGGCATGACACGAAACTAGCACCCGTGACATACGCCACGTTGCCGCCATTCTCACCCAGCGGAACCGGAGGCAGGTGTGCGGGGCGGGCCGGCGGGCATTCACGTTCGGCCGGACACGGCGCTCCACGGCAGAATGGAGGTCATGGAGACCGCCCCGCATCCGGCCGCACCCGTCGGCGAGCGCCGGCACGAGATGACCCTGCGCTTCCTGGCCGCCCCCACGGACCGGGGCCACGCCGGGACGGTGGACGCCGGACGGGTCCTGGAGTGGATCGACAAGGCCGCGTTCGCCGCGGCCACCGCGTGGTCCGGTTCCTACTGCGTGACGGCCTACGTGGGGAACATCCATTTCCACGATCCGGTGCAGGTCGGCGAGATGGTCGAGATCACCGCCACCGTGCTCTACACCGGCCGCAGCTCGATGCACATCAACACCATGGTCCGCTCCGGGGACCCGAAGACCGGGCACCTCGAGGAACGCGCCCGCTGCCTCGTGATCTTCGTGGCGGTGGACGGTGCCGGACACTCCACCCCGGTCCCGGAGTTCGTGCCCCGCACGCTGGAACAGCAGCTCGCCCGGGACTACGCCGTCTCCCGCATCCCGGTCCGGGACGAGATCGGCGCCGAGCTGAAGAAGCAGACGTACACGGACGCCGGGACGGCCGAGAAGGTGGTCCTGCGCTTCCTGGCCGTGCCCACGGACGTCAACTGGGGTGGCAAGGTCCACGGCGGGATCGTCATGGAGTGGATCGACCAGGCCGCCTACCTATGTTCCTCCCGGTACTGCGGGCGGGACACCGTGGCGGTGTTCTCCGGGGGCATCCGCTTCCTGCAGCCCCTGCACATCGGGGACCTCGTGGAGGTGGAGGCACGCCTGATCTACACGGGCAACAAGGGCATGCACATCGCCGTGGAGGTCCGCTCCGGGGATCCCAAGGGCACCGAACTGCACCTGACCACCAATTGCATCACCGTGATGGTGGCCCGTGACGACGAGGGCACCTCCGTGCCCGTGACCCCCTGGGTGCCCGTCACCGAGGAGGACCGTCGCCTGTGGCAGCACGCCCGTGACCTGCTGGCCATCCGCGGCCGGGCCCCGGGCAACCGGCTGCCCAACCATCTCCTGGAGGAGGACTGATGGACACCCGAGACTGGGACGTGAACCTGCCGGGTGCACGGGACCTGCCCGCGCGCGCCCCGGCCCGGCCCGCCGCCGTGCTGGCGGGACTGGACAGCGACGACCGGCAGGTCCGTGAGGCGAGCTGCCGGGTGGCCGCCGCGCAGGGCATCACCGAGGCCGCCGGCCCGCTCGAGCGGCTGCTCGCCGACCCGGACCCGCGCGTGCGCAGCGCCGCCGCCCAGGCCCTCGGGGCGGTGGGCCGGGAGAGTGCCGCCCGGGCCCTGAACGGACTGCTCATGGACCCGGACTCCGTGCTGGCCTCCGCCGCGGAGGACGCCCTGGTGCAGATCGCGGACCGCCTGGACCGTCCCGACCTGCGCCCGCGCACCGAGTACTGAGGCCTCCCACCCCGGTACCCTTGGGGGCACCATGCAATGCCCCCACTTCGACGCCGGCGAGTGCCGGTCCTGCCCGCTGATGGGCGTTCCCTACCCCCGGCAACTGGCGGACAAGCAGGCCGGGGTGCGGGCCCTGCTGGACCCGGTGGCCGGGACCGAGGCCCCGGACGGCACGGACCTCTGGCTGGACCCGGTCGCCTCGGCCGAGTCGGGTTTCCGCAACAAGGCCAAGATGGTCGTCACGGGCACCGCCGCCCGCCCACGGCTGGGCATCCTGGACCCCCGCCAGCACCCGAGGCACCACGACGGCCGGGGGGTGGACCTGCGCGACTGCGGACTCTACGAACCCGCCCTCGGCGCCACCTTCCCGCACCTGGCCGCCGTCATCACCGCCGCCGGGCTCACCCCCTACGACGTGGGGTCCCGCAGCGGCGAGCTCAAGCACGTCATCACCACCCTCTCCCCGGACGGCGGGCTGATGATCCGCTTCGTGCTGCGCTCCACGGACCAGCTCCCGGCCCTGCGCCGCGCCATCCCCGCACTGCTCAGGGCCCTGCCGCACGCCGAGGTGGTCACCGCCAACATCCTCCCGCAGCACCAGGCGCTGCTCGAGGGCGAGGAGGAGATCCACCTGGCCGGGGACCAGACCCTGACCATGCGCCTGAACGGCGTCCCGCTGCACCTGCGCCCACAGGGCTTCTTCCAGACCAACACGGCCGTGGCCGCCCGCCTCTACGCCGAGGCCTCCGCCTGGCTGGACACCACGGACGCCGCCAGCGTGTGGGACCTGTACTGCGGCGTGGGCGGTTTCGGCTTCCAGCTCGCCGAGGTCCGGCACGGCGACGGCCCGCTGCCCGCAGGCGCCCCGCGGCAGGTGTGGGGCCTGGAGACCAGCGCGGACGCCGTCGCCGCCGCCCGGATGACCGCCGGGGAACTGGGGGTCCAGGACCGGGTGCGCTTCGCCGTCGGGGACGCCACGGACCCGGCACACCGGCCGGACGGGCTGCCGGACGCCGTGGTGGTCAATCCGCCCCGGCGCGGCATCGGCGAGGACCTGGCCGGCTGGCTGGAGACCTCGGGCGTCCCCCACGTGCTGTACTCCAGCTGCAACGCGACCACGCTCGCGAGGGACCTGGCGCGGATGCCCGGACACGTCCCGGTCCGGGCCCGGTTGCTGGACATGTTCCCGCAGACCGGACACTACGAGGTGCTCGTGCAGTTGCGGCGGCGGGACTGACCCGCCGCGCCGCCCGCCCGGCCGCGCCCCCCGGATCCGGTGATCGCACCCACCGGCCCCGGTGATTCCGGCCACCCTTTCACCGGCAGCCCACCGCGCCGCAAGGTCCCGTCGCTAGCATGACCCGCAAGGCTCCCCCGCGGGCCATCCGTCCACACGACCGTCCGAGGACCATCCGAGGAACAGGAAGACCGCATGCACCCCCTGACCAAGCCCGTCACCCTGACCGGGCCGGCCCGACGTCACACGCTCCGCCACTTCCGGGCCGTGATCTTCGACATGGACGGCGTGGTCACGGACACCGCCGGGGTGCATGCCCAGGCGTGGAAGGACCTGTTCGACTCCTCCATCAGTGCGGTGGGGGCGCTGCCGCAGAACATCGCCGCGGTGCAGGCCGACCCGGCCTGCCTGCGTCCCTTCGACGCCGCGAGCGACTACCTCGCCCACGTGGACGGCAGGCCCCGCGAGGACGGGGTCCGCTCGTTCTTCGCCTCGCGCGGCCTGGTCGTCCCGGAGGCCGCCGGGCTCCTCGGCCCGGACGGTGAGCCGGTCCCCGTGGCACCGGCGGCGGGCCCGACGGCGGCGCCCGGCCGGGACGGGCACCTCACCGTCCAGGCCCTCGCGGCGAAGAAGCAGGGCTTCTTCGAGGCCGTGCTGGCCCGGGACGGTGTCCGGGTCTTCCCCGAGGCCCTCGAGCTGCTCACGCGACTGCGCTACGAGGCGGTGCCCACCGCGCTGGTGACCTCCTCCCGGAACTCGACGCCGGTGCTCAGCGCCGGACACGTCCAGCGGCTGTTCGACGTGGTGGTGGACGGCAACACGGCGCTCGAGCTGGGACTGCCCGGCAAGCCGGACCCGGCCATGTTCCACCTCGCGGCCCAGGAGCTCGGGGTCGAGCCCGCTGACGCGATCGTGCTCGAGGACGCCGCCTCCGGGGTCCAGGCGGCACGTGACGGTGGCTTCGGGCTGGTGGTCGGCGTGGACCGGGCGCAGGATCCCGGGCGCCTCAAGCAGGCCGGGGCCGACGTCGTGGTGGAGGACTTCACCGAGCTGCAGCTGGACCAGCGCACCACCCGCCCGTTCGACCCGGCCTGGGTGCTCGCCTACGACGACTACGACCCGGCCGAGGAGGGCACCCGGGAGGCGCTGTGCACCCTGGCCAACGGCTACTGGGGCACCCGCGGGTCCGTCCCCGGCACCACCGCCGACGCCCTCCACTACCCGGGCACCTACCTGGCCGGGATCTTCAACCGGCTGGAGTCCACGGTCCAGGGCCGCACGGTGGAGACCGAGCACATGGTCAACAGCCCGGACTGGACCTACATGCGGGTGACCCTGCCCGGCGGGGACGAGCTGCTGCCGGGCAACCCGGACATGATCTCGTACCGCCAGGAGCTGGACCTGCGCCGGGGCCTGCTGTCCCGCACCTCCCGGTTCCGGGACCGGCACGGACGCACCACGCGCGTGACCACCCGGCAGTTCCAGTCCTTCGCCGGTCACCACCTGGCGGCCCTGGAACTGACGGTGGAGGCGGAGGACTGGTCCGGCCACGCCACGGTCCGGTCGATGGTCGACGGCCGGGTGGCCAACCAGAACGTGCCCGATGACCGCGGGCTGTCCGCCCACCACTGGGAGCCGGTGCAGTCCCGCGAACTGGACGGCGAGACCGTGCTGCTCGAGACCGTGACCACCCAGTCCCGCGTGCACGTGGCCATGGCCGCCCGCACCCGCTTCCAGTCCCCCGCGGACGCCGCGGAGCCCCTCCGGACCCCTGTCGAGCTCGGCCCGATGGTGGCCGGCCACGACATCGAGATCGAACTGGCCGAGGGCGTGCCGGTGATGTTCGACAAGATCGTGGCCGCGTCCAACACGCATGACCACGCCGTCTCCACCGTGTGGCACAACGCGGCCAAGCGGATCGAGCGGACCGGCTCCTTCCGCCAGCTGCTGACCTACCACGAGGAGATGTGGGGCATCAACTGGAACCGCTTCGCCGTGAAGCTGGAACCGATCCAGGAGCAGCCCGAGATCATGCCCGAGGCCTTCAGCGGCCTGTACGGGTTCCTGGGCGCCAACCAGCGCCACCAGCTGGCCCTGAACCTGCACACCTTCCACGTGCTGCAGACCTCCTTCGGCTCCCGCCGGGACCTGGACGCCGGGCTCGGCGCCCGGGGCCTGCACGGCGAGGGCTACCGGGGCCACGTCTTCTGGGACGAGATCTTCGTCTACCCGATGCTCACCCTGCGCCGTCCCGAGCTGACGCGCGGACTGCTGATGTACCGCTACCGGCGCCTGGGCGAGGCCCGGGCCAACGCCCGCGCGGAGGGTTTCCAGGGCGCCATGTTCCCCTGGCAGTCCGGCTCGGACGGGCGGGAGGAGACGCCCACCGAGCTGTGGAACCCGCGGTCCAGGATGTGGATGCCGGACAATTCGCACAACCAGCGCCACGTCTCCCTCGCGGTGGCGTACTCGGTCCTGCGCTACATCGAGGCCACGCGGGACCACACCTTCATCTCCGACTACGGGGCGGAGATGCTGGTGGAGATCAGCCGCTTCTTCGTCTCCATGACCCACTACAACGAGGAACGGGGGCAGTACGAGCTCCACGGGGTGATGGGCCCGGACGAGTACCACGACGGCTACCCGGGCACCCCCGGTTCGGGACTGCGGAACAACGCCTACACGAACGTGCTGCTGTCCTGGGTGCTCTCCGAGACGGTGCGCCTGGTGCGGTGGCTGGACGGTCTGGACGACCCGCTGACCGAGTGGCTGGACGTGTTCCAGGACGAGCTGGACCTGTGGGAGCAGATCAGCCTGAGACTGCGGGTGCCCTTCCAGGAGGGCGGGGTGATGAGCCAGTTCGACGGCTACGAGGACCTCGAGGAGTTCGACTGGGACCACTACCGGGACACGTACGGCAACATCGGCCGGCTGGACCTGATCCTGCAGGCCGAGGGCGACTCGACCAACCGGTACAAGCTCTCCAAGCAGGCGGACGTGCTCATGCTCGCCTACCTGTTCTCCTCCGAGGAGCTCCAGGACATCCTGCACCGGATGGGCTACCACTTCACCTCGGAGGAGTTCTCCGCCACGGTCGAGTACTACCTGGCCCGCACCTCGCACGGTTCCACGCTCTCCCGCCTGGTGCACGGCTGGGTGGCCGCCCGCACCGACCGCTCCAGTTCCTGGCGGTTGTTCGCGGAGGCCCTCGAGGCGGACCTGTCCGACACGCAGGGCGGCACCACCCGGGAGGGCATCCACCTGGGCGCGATGGCCGGCACCGTGGACATGGTGATCCGGTGCTACGCCGGGGTGGAGACCCGTTCGGACACCCTCTGGCTGCACCCCCTGTTGCCGCTGGAGGCCTCGGGCGTGCAGTTCACCATCCGCTACCGCAAGCAGCCGTTGAGCGTGCGCATCACGCAGTACTGCATCACGCTGGAGCTGCTGGAGGGGTCGGCGCGGCCGATCAACCTCAACGTGGAGGGCCGGGAGAAGACCATGCACCCGGGCGAGAAGTGGACTGTGCCGCTGCTGAACCGGCACCCGTCCCTGACCGCCTCGGTGGACCCGATGGCCTGCGTCTCCCCGGACGCCAACCGGCTCGGGATCCTCTGATGAGCGGTGTCGGCTCCCTGGTGGGCGACCGGGCCGTCGTCGCCGCGCCCATGGCCGGCGGCCCGTCCACGTGGCAGCTCGCCGCCGCCGTGACCCGCGCGGGCGGGATCGGCTTCCTCGCGGCGGGGATGCGTCCGGTCGATCGGCTCGTGCAGGACGTGGCCAGCACCCGTGGCGCCCTGGAGGGCACGGAGCACGCGGTCTTCGGGGTCAACCTCTTCGTCCCCGAACCGGCGAACACGGCGGTCCCCGGGGACCGGAGGGCACCCGGTTCTCCGGCCCGGCGCCGGCGCGCGGAGTCGGTGCGCCGATACCGGTCCGGCCTGCTCGCCGAGGCCCGGCGCCTGGGCGTGGAGCTGCCGGGCCCGGAGGTCCTCGACCCGGACGCGATGGACGGCTGGGAGGCCAAGCTCGAGGCGGCCGAGGCCGGTGCCTGGCCGCTGGTGACCTTCACCTTCGGCCTGCCCGCGGCGTCCGTGTTCGACCGCCTGCACGCCGCCGGATCGGTGCTGGGGGTGACCGTGACCAGTGCCGCCGAGGCGGTCCGCGCCCTCGACCACGGGGCGGACGTGCTCTGCGTCCAGGGCCCGGAGGCCGGTGGCCACCGTTCGGTGCACGACCCCGCCGCCACCCCCGGCACCACGCCCCTGATGACCCTGCTCGCCGAGGTGCGGGCCGCCGTCGGGACCGGGACCGCACGGGACGTCCCGCTGTGGGCGGCCGGCGGGATCATGGATGCCGCCGGCGTGGGCGGGGTCCTGGACGCGGGCGCGACGGCGGCGCAGTGCGGCACCGCGTTCCTGCTCGCCCAGGAGGCGGGGACCTCCCCGCTGCAGCGCACCGCCCTGGAGCGGACGGCGTCCGGAACGGGCTTCGCGCACCCGGACGGCTCGGCGCGGACCGCGCTGACCCGCGCCTATTCCGGGCGCTGGGCCCGGGGACTGGACAACCGGTTCATGCGCGAGCACGCGGACGCCCCGGCCGCCTACCCGGAGGTCAACGTCCTCACCGGGCCGCTGCGCCAGGCGGCCACCGCGGCCGGGGACGCGGAGTCGGTGAGCCTGTGGGCCGGCGTCGGGGCCGCGGCCGTGCGTGCCGCCCCGGCCGCGGAGATCGTCCGGCACCTGACGCCCTGACCCGGGGTTCACGCCCCCAGGACGCACGGGCACCGGACCCGGGTCCCGGCCTGAGGACCAGACCCGGGGATGACGCGGCGGCCGCCCGGACCGGCCTAGGGTGGGACACCGTGAATCCCCTGCGCCGCCTCGACACCTGGTTCCGCAGCCACCCGATCCTCATGGACGTGCTGGTGGCGTGCCTGCTGGTGCTGTTCATCCCCCCACTGGCCGTCGGGGCGGTGGCCCCGGTCTCGGGGGGCATGGACCGCTTCTGGCCGTGGCAGCTCTTCGCCTTCCTCTGTGCCGTGGGCCAGTTGGCCCCGTGGGCGATCCGGCGGTGGAGGCCGGTGCTGTCCGCCGGGATCGTGGTGTTCTTCTGCGTGCTGCAGCTGGTGCTCGGGGCGGACCTGCTGCCCTCGCTCATCGCCGTCCCGATGACCGTGCACAACCTCGCCGCCCACGGGCCGCGCTGGGCCTCCTTCGCCGGTCTCGGCACGGCCCTGACCGGGGCGGTCCTCAACGGCATCAAGGTCGCCTACGCGCCGGCTCCCCCCTACAGCCCCGATGCGGCGGCCGTCATGGACAACGGTTCCGGTTTCGAGGGACAGCCCGCCGGTGAACTGGCCGTCATCGCCGCGGCCATCGCGATCGCCTGCGCGGCGATCGTGCTGGCGGCCTGGGCGTTCGGGGACCTGGCCCGGACCCGGCGACTGGCCATGGAGCAGTTGCGGGACCGGGCCCGTCAGCTCGAGGTCGAGGCCGCCCAGGAGCGGGCCCTGGCCGCCGCCGACGAACGCAACCACATCGCCCGCGAGATGCATGACATCGTCGCCCACTCGCTCCAGGTGATCATCACCCAGGCCGACGGCGGCCGGTACGCGGGGGCGCAGGACCCGGCGGTCGCCGTCGGGACCCTGCAGACCATCTCGGACACCGGACGCCGCGCACTGGGCGAGATGCGCCGGTTGCTGGGGGTGCTCCGGGGGCCGGAGGCGGTGGAGCTCCACCCGCAACCGGGACTGGCGGACGTGGACGACCTGGTCGACACGATCCGCCTGACCGGGCTGGAGGTGGACTTCGCGGTCGAGGGGACCCCGCGCCGCGAGCTGCCGGCCGGCGGGGAGCTCGCGGCGTACCGCGCGCTCCAGGAGGCGCTGACCAACACGGTCCGCCACGGGGGTCCGAGCGCCCGGGTGATGGCCCGGCTGGGCTGGACGGCCCGGGGACTGGAGATCAGCGTGGACGACGACGGCCGGGGCGCCGCCGCGTCCGTGCAGACCCGCGGCTCGGGCCAGGGGCTGACCGGACTGCGCGAGCGGATCGGCCTGTTCGGCGGTTCCGTGACGGCGGCACCGCGCCAGGGCGGTGGCTTCAGCGTGCAGGCCACGGTGCCGTACCAGGAGATCTGAGCCCGTCAGGCACGGCGGTCGACCGACCGTCATCACCGGGAGGACATGTCCGTGCGGGCTCCCGGGGGGACTCGTCCTCCCGGGCATGACGGATGCCCGATGATGGAGGGGTGATCCCAGACCCCGCCCCGATCCGCGTCGCCCTCGTGGACGACCAGCAGCTGGTCCGCTCCGGACTGGGCATGCTCGTCAACTCCCAGCCGGACCTGGAGGTCGTCGGCGAGGCCTCGACGGGCCGGGAGGCCGTGGCCTCGCCCTCCGTCCGCGGTGCGGACGTCATCCTGATGGACGTCCGCATGCCCCAGCTGGACGGCATCGCCGCCACCCGCGCCCTGCTCGGTGAGGGGGACGACGGCGGCCGCGCACCCGGCGGGGTGGGTGCGGTGGACGGCCCGCGCGTGGTGGTGCTGACGACCTTCGACCTGGACGAGTACGCCCTGGAGGCGATCGAGGCCGGCGCCTCGGGGTTCCTGCTCAAGGACGCCCCGCCCGAGGAGCTGCTGGCGGCCATCCGCACCGTGCACCGCGGGGATGCGGTCATCGCCCCCTCGACGACCCGCCGGCTGCTCGACCACATGGCCCCCACGCTGCGGCGGGACCACGCGGCCGACCGGCAACGGCAGCGGGAGTCCGCCGCGGTGGACTCCCTGACCCCGCGCGAGCGCGAGGTGCTGGAGCTCATGTCCCGCGGGGACTCGAACCAGGAGATCGCCACCGGGCTGTTCCTGTCCGAGGCCACGGTGAAGACCCACGTGGGGCGGGTCCTGGCCAAGCTCGGGGCCCGGGACCGGGTGCAGGCCGTGGTCACCGCCTACCGCACCGGCGTGGCGCATCCCTGACTGGCGTGGCGCATCCCTGACCGGCGTGCCGGGTCTCGGCCCCCGGGCCCACGACCTGTCATGGTGTGCAGATCAGCATCATTGGGGAAGAGAGAAGAGAAGAGGAGAGGAGACCAGGCCATGACCGACCAGGCGACGAGGCTGCACGAGTTGCTCCTGGGTGCGGAGGACATCAGCGGCTTCCTGGACGAGCTCGTCGCGGCCACCGCGCGGTCCCTGACCGGGCTGGCCGGCGAGGTGTGGTGCGCGATCCTGCTGGTCCGCCCGAAGCGGCCCGCCACCGTGGCCTCCTCCGACCCGCGCGCCCGGGCCCTGGACGAGGTGCAGTACGACTTCGGCGAGGGCCCCTGCCTCACCGCCGCCCGCGAGGACCGGCTGGTGTACCTGACGGACACCCTCGAGGAGTCGCGCTGGCCCAGGTACCGCGCGGCGGCCGCCGAGGCCGGCGTGCGGTCCGCCCTGGGTGTTCCCCTGGACCTGGGCGGTGAGGCCGTGGCCGCCCTGGACGTCTACTCGGACCGTCCCCGCGCCTTCGACGCGGACAGCATGGAGATCGTGCAGAGGCAGGCGGTGGCCCTGTCCACCACGATGCGCCTGGCGGTCCGCATGGCCCGGCACCGGGACGTCGAGACCGACCTGCGGGCGGCGCTGACGTCGCGGACCTCGATCGACCTGGCCGTGGGGATCCTGATGGGCCGGAACCACTGCTCCCAGCAGGAGGCGGTGGAGATGCTCCGGCACGCCTCGAACCGGCGGAACACCAAGCTGCGGGACCTGGCGGACGAGCTCGTCCGCTCCGTGGGCAACGGCCGGGCGGCGGCCACGCACTTCGTGGACTGACCTCCCCGGGGCCCCCTCCCCCGCAGCCGGGGTCGTCCGGTCCCACGTCACGGGGGACTTCACTGTGACCCGCCCCACGGGGATGCCTATAATGGCCCGAGGTCGAGCCATGGCCGTGAAGATCTTTGACGACCCTCGAGGACGACGCCATGGCCCCTTTCATTGCCCCCTGGGCTGCCCCGCAACCACCGGCTGACGGGACCCCCCACTCCTCCCGTACCCCGGTGACCGATAGCGCCGCCGTGCCCGACGGCGCCGCGACCGGCAGTGCCGCTGCGCCCGAGGGTGCCGCTGGGGCTGCCGGGGCCGCGTCCGCCGGCGCCCCCGCGGACGGTGCACCCGGCAGTGCGCCGTCCACGACGGAACCATCCTCCGGGCCGCAGGCGCCGAGCCGGCAGGGGGCCTGACCGTGGCGGGAATCGTCGGGGAGATCGCCTTCCACGGGGACCAGGCCGACCTGGCCACGGTGTGCAGCATGGCCGAGGCCCAGACCCATGCCCCGTACGGATTCGGGACGAGCAGCTGGGGGTGGGTCGCCCTGGGACATCAGCGCCACGGGGCCTCGCCCGCACCCCACGGCGCGGCCCAGCCCCTCGCGGATGACCGCCTCGGCCTCGGACTCGTGCTCGCCGGGGAGGTCGCCAATCGCGAGTCGCTGCGGGAGGAACTGGACGGGGACTTCCCCTTCCGCGGAACAGGGGGCCCCGAGGTCGCCCTGGCCGCCTATCACCGGTGGGGGGAACGCTTCGCGACGCGGCTCGAGGGGTCGTTCGCCCTGGCGGTCGTGGACGCGTTCAGGGAGAAGGTCCTGCTGACCCGGGACGCGGACGGGACCATGCCCCTCTACCTCGCGCGGGGCCCGGGCCTCGTGCGCTTCGCCTCCGCCACCGAGTCCCTGCACGCCGTCAGCGGGCCGTACCCCTCGAACGGGGTCCACCCGGTCCCGCCGGCCACCGTCCTCCTGTTCGAGCCCTCGGGGCGTTCCGTCACGAGGGTGCTCGGGGATCAGGACGCGCAGGGAGTGGATGCCTGACGGCCGGCCCGCCCGTGCTGGCGGCGGTCAGCCGGCGGCCGGCACCCAGAGCATGGTGGCGACGGCCCAGAGCAGGATGCACGCCAGCACGTAGGGCATGGTGACGCGCAGCATGTTGCCCCGCGTCACGGTCGGCCCCGGCGTGTCCGCGCGCTGGTGCGAGAGGGCCAGCAGGTACGCCAGCTCGATGCGCGCCGGGCTCGTCAGCGTCCCGAGTCCGGCCGCCGCGTTCTGAGAGGCCATCACCCACAGCGGGTCCACGCCGAGCGCGTGCGCGGAGGCCGTCTGGGTACCGCCGAACATCGAGTTGGCGCCCGTGTTGGAGGCGGTGATGTACCCGCCCAGCCCGCCGATCCAGGGCACCAGGAACAGGTAGCCCGCGCCCAGGACGGTCAGCGCCCCGGCCAGGGACTGTGCCAGCCCGCCGCCGGAGACCGCATAGCCCAGCAGCAGGTACAGCCCGGTGGGCACGGCGGTGCCCCGCCACATCCGCCAGGTCTCCCGGGGAAGCCCCGCACGGTGGTCGCGGTCGAGGGACAGCACCACGATGCCGCTGAGGGCCCCGACCGTGGACCACAGGGCCGGTGAGCCGATGACGGCGCCCAGGGCGCCCGGCAGGAGGAACCGCTCCACCATCTGGCCGGCGATGGTTCCGACCAGCAGCACCAGGTAGGGCGTCAGGGCGCGCCACGGCGTGGGTCCCAGTCGTCCCCGGTTGATCACCAGGGCCCAGAGGGCGGACATCAGCAGGGACCCGACGGCACCGGCCACGGCGGTGCCCAGCAGCAGGTTCGCGCCGAGCACGAGGCCGGCCAGGGCCAGTCCGGAGACCAGGCCGGTGGCGATCCACACGGCATAGGCGGCGCGGGGCGGGCCGGCCCTGCCGCTCCGGGCCGGCCCGCTCTCTCCTGCCCCGCTCGCGGACTCCCTGCGGGCCAGCTCGACAGCACCACGACCGGCCACCACGGCGGCCACCGCCCCGGATCCGGCGAAGGCCAGGACGTTGAACGCCCCGGAGGCCAGGCCGAGGTCCAGCAACGACACCCCGGCGATCCCCGACCCGAGCAGGGTGCCCGGCGCCATGGAGCCCCAGGGGGCCACGGCCAGTCCGAGCAGGGCCAGCGTCGCGGCGCGCACGGGAGTGAAGCCGAGGGAGAGCAACAGGGGCAGGCCGATCATGACGGACACCCCGAAACCGGTCACCGACTCCAGGAACGGCACCACCCCGGACACCATCAGCAGGGCCGAGGCCACCGTGGGACCGCCGCCGGCCGAGAGCCAGCCGGCGATGCGCTGCTGCGCGCCGCCGCGGTCCATGACCCGGGAGAGCAGGATGCCACCCGCGATGATGCCCAGCACCTCCACCAGCGTGCCCATCCCCGCGGCGAACGCTCCGGCCAGCTCGGCCGGGGCCGTGTGGAACCACAACAGCCCGGCCAGCAGGGCGGTCACCAGGCCGGTCCCCGGGGCCACCCAGGCCGGGGCCGGCACCACGAGCAGGGCCAGGGTCAGCACGATGGGCAGCGCGGCCATGAACACGTCCACCGCAGCCTCCGTCCCCTCCTGCCGTCCCTGCAGGTCAGTCCATGTCGCGGGCGGGCCGAGCGCCGCCCCCGCGAATGCTACCGGTCCACCCGGGCTCCGGGTGCCCCGTAGTCCTCCCGGAGCCCGGGACACCCCCGAGTCATCCCGGAGGATGACCCGGATCCACCCCGGAACGGCACCCCAGAACGATCCGCGTACCCCGTCCAGCGGCCAGAGTGGATGGCATGAACCCCACGACTGACCTCACCGCGAGCGTGCCCGCCCCCTCCGGACCCCCCACCACCGCCTCCTCCGCCACCGCCCCCGGCCGGTCCGCCGGTGCCACCGCACCGTCGGAGGGGGCCGCCGCCCCGGCGGTGTCCGCCCGGGGGCTGGTGAAGACCTATGGCCGGGGCGAGGCCGCCGTGCGCGCGCTGGCCGGTGTGGACGTCGACTTCGCCGCCGGGGCCTTCACCGCGATCATGGGCCCGTCCGGCTCGGGCAAGTCGACCCTGATGCACTGCCTGGCCGGACTGGACACCGCCGACGCCGGCCGGATCGAACTGGGCGGCCAGCAGATCACCGGACTGAACGACACCGCCCTGACCCGGTTGCGCCGGGACCGGATCGGGTTCGTCTTCCAGGCCTTCAACCTCGTCCCCACCCTGACCGCCGAGCAGAACATCGTGCTGCCCCTGGATTTGGCCGGCACGCCGGTGGACCGGGCCTGGCTCGCCGAGGTCGTGGGGATCCTGGGCCTGGGCGACCGGCTCGGGCACAAGCCGCACGAGCTCTCCGGCGGCCAGCAGCAGCGCGTGGCCGTGGCCCGGGCCCTGCTCACCCGCCCGGACGTGGTGTTCGGTGACGAACCCACCGGCAACCTGGACTCCACCACCGGGGCCGAGGTGCTCTCCCTGCTGCGCCGCTCGGCCCGGGAGATGGGCCAGACCGTCATCATGGTCACCCACGACCCGGTCGCCGCCTCCTACGCCGACCGCGTGGTGCTGCTGGAGGACGGGCGGCTGGCCGGGCAGATCAGCGATCCGACCCCCGAGAACGTGCTGGCCGCCCTGGCGAAGCTGGGGGTGGCCTGAGCCATGCTCACCCTCGCCCTGTCCCAACTCCGGCACCAGCCCCGCCGGTACGTCTCGGTACTGCTGGCCATCATCATCGGCGTCACCTTCCTGGCCTCCGCCCTGCTGGTCGGCTCCTCCTCCACCGCCAGCCTGCGCAACTCCCTGGGCGCCACCTACTCCCGCGCCGACCTCGTCATCGCCCCCACCCCCGACGCCGGTTTCGAGACCCGGGAGGAGCTGGCCGGCGCGGCCGGCACGTCCGCGGAGCCGGGCCCGCTGCAGGACGTGGAGGGCGTCCAGGAGGCCTACGCGCACGTCGTCACGCCCGTGGGCGTCAAGCGCCCGGCGGATCGGCAGGGCGCGGGCACGTGGGGTCCGACCACGGACTACGCACAGGTGGCCAGCGTCCCGCAGGACCCGTCCCTGATCCCCGAGGACCTCGTGGTGGGCCGCTACCCGGCCGCCGGGTCGGCCTCCGAGGTCGTCCTGGACGAGCGCACCGCCCGGGACTTCGGGCTCGACGTCGGCTCCGGCACCTTCCTGATGTCCGGGACGGCGGCCGACGCCGCCGGTCGCAAGGTCACCGTGGTCGGGCTCTCCGAGGTCTCCCAGGACCCGAACGCCATCGGCGCCATCCAGGTCCGCGGCGACGAGGCCCTCACCGTTCAGCTCACGGCCGACTCCCTGGCCGCAGCCCTGCCCGATGACGCTGCCGGCGGGCTCAGCGCCGAGGAGCAGGCCGCTCAGGCGGAGATCGCCGAGGCCATGACCGCGCGGTACGCCGAGCACGTGCTGGTCCGCCTCGAGCCCGGGGCCGACCGCGACGCGGTCGCGGCCGCCCTGCAGGACACCGCCGACGCCGAGGGGCTGGCCGTCACCGTGGCCACCCCGGACGTGCAGGCGCAGCGGCAGATGGCGCAGATGACGGGCTCCGACGTCTTCGTCTGGGTACTGGGGGCATTCGCCGCCATCGCCCTGCTGGTCACCGCGCTGGTCATCGCCAACACCTTCTCGGTGCTCGTGGCCCAGCGGTCCCGGGACCTGGCCCTGCAACGCGCCCTCGGTGCCTCCCGGCGCCAGATCCGCGGCTCCGTGCTGGCCGAGGCCGGGATCGTGGGCCTGGCCGGGGGCGTGCTCGGCGTCGCCGTGGCCTGCGGCCTGGTCGCCGTGCTCGTCGCCTGGGGCGCCACCAACGAGGGCTTCGGCTTCCTGACCTTCGAGGCCACCTCCCGGGACCTCATCGTCTCGATCGCCGTGGGCGTGCTGCTGACCGTGATCGCCTCCTCCTCCGCCGCCGTCGCCGCCACCCGGGTCTCCCCGCTCGAGGCGATGCGCCCGAGGGAGGACGCCGCCCTGGGCAACCGGGCCGGCGTCGTCCGCCTGGTGGCCGGTGCCCTGCTGCTCGTGGCCGGCGCCGCGGGGCTGGTCTGGGGTGCCGCGAACGTCAACCTGGGGGTCGCCGTCGCCGGTGGGGCCGTGTCCGTCGTGGGCGTGCTGATGCTGGCGGTGCTGTTCGTCCCCGCCGTCGTGTCCGTGATGGGCCGGGCGGCCCGCCCGGCCGGGGTGCCCGGACGGATGGCCCGGCTCAACGCGGTGCGCAATCCCGGGCGGACCGCGGCCACCGCCTCCGCGCTGCTGATCGGCACCACCCTGGTCGCGATGATGCTGACCGGCGGCCGTACCGCGCAGGTGCAGATGGACACCATCTTCCGGGCCGAGTTCCCGGTCGACATGCAGGTCGGGCTGGCCGCCGACGGCGGTGCCGCCGAACGCGATCGGGTCGCCGCCCTGGACGGCGTGGACGCCGCGGCGCTGCTCGTGCCGACCGGCACCGCAGAGGTCGAGGGCGGCTCCACCGCCGTGTACGCCGCCGACTCCGCGCAGCTGCGCGAGGTCGTGGCCGGGCTGCCGGTCGGCGAGGCCGAGCGCCTGGGCGAGCCCGGCACCGTCCTGGTGCCGAACACCGTGGAGTCCGAGACCCTGACGGTCACCGGGCCGGAGGGCTCCCGGCAGTTCGACACCGTCCTGAGCGCCTCCTCCGCCCTGGTGCCGGTGATCTCCCTCGAGGACGCCCGGGCCCTGGGCCTGGACCCGGGGGCCGGTGCGGGGGCCGGTGCGGGGACGACCGCCACGGGCTCCGGGGAGGCGGAGACCGCCCCGCAGCTGTGGCTCCAGGCCGGGGACGGCATCGCCCTCGACGGGCTGCAGGAGCTGAACACGGCGGTGGCCCAGGCCGCCGGGGTATCCCAGGAACAGGTCAGCGGCGAACTGGCCATGCGGCTGCTGTTCACCGTGATCATCGACGGCATGCTCATGGTCGTCACCGCCCTGCTGGCCGTCTCGGTGCTCATCGCCCTGATCGGCGTGGCGAACACGCTGTCCCTGTCCG
This sequence comes from Citricoccus sp., assembly GCF_035445025.1. NCBI lineage: Bacteria > Bacillati > Actinomycetota > Actinomycetes > Micrococcales > Micrococcaceae > Citricoccus > Citricoccus sp. The sequence goes on from NZ_DAOMPX010000001.1 coordinate 33,220, forward strand.
CCATCGAGCGCACCCGGGAGAACTCCCTGATGCGGGCCCTCGGCCTGACCCGCGGCGGGTTGCGCGGCATGCTCGCCCTGGAGGCGGTGCTGATCTCCGGGGTCGCGGCCCTCATCGGCAGCGCACTGGGCACCGTCTACGGCGGCTTCGGCGCCCACACGGTGTTCGGGGAGATGGCCGCCGGCATCGGCCAGTCGGTCGTCTGGCCGGCCGTGCCGTGGCCCGAACTCGGACTGATCGTGCTGGTCTCGGTGGCCGCCGGGCTGCTGGCCTCCGTGGCACCCTCGCGGCGGGCCACCCGGCTCTCCCCGGTGCAGGGGCTGGCCACGGCCTGATCCCGGCCACTGCGCACGATCGGAGTCGGCCCTGGGACCCGCGCGGTCCTAGGGTCGGCTCCATGAGCACCGGACCCGCAGGCCGACGCGATGTCCTCCGGGCTGGGCGGCCGGGCCCGCCGCGGGGTGACAGGAGATACGGCGCGGCCCACACTGGAGCGGTGAGGGACCAACGCCTCGAGCACGATGCCGCCGCCCGGCGTGCCATCAGCTTCATCACGGCACGGGCCGCGGAGCCGATCACGGTGGCGGACATGGCCGACGCCGCCGGTTACAGCCCGTTCCACTTCACCCGCCTGTTCGCGGACCGCGTCCGCGTCACCCCGAACCGGTTCCTGGCCGGGGTCCGGTTCCACCGCGCCAAGCAGCTGCTGCTGGCCGGGGACGACCCGGTCATCGACATCTGCCACGAGGTCGGCTTCTCCTCCCCCGGCACGTTCACCCGCCGGTTCCGCGAGGAGGTGGGCGTGGCACCGTCCGCCCTGCGCCAGCTGGCCGAGGACCTGTCCGTCTCGACACCGGCCCCGTTCACCCTCTACCCGGACGGCGTCACCGAGGCGGACCTCGCCGGGGGCCTGCCGGACCCGGCCACCGGCCTGCTCGGCACGGTGGACGGCACCGTCCACCTCCCGGCCGGGCTGCGCGGCGGCCCCGGACTGGCCGCCCTGGTCTGGATCGGCTTCTATCCCGCGCCCTCGCCCACCGGACTGCCCGTGACCGGCGTCCTGCGCCTCGGCGAGGGCTCGTTCCGGCTGCCCCTGCTGGCCTCGGCTCCCTGGCTGCTGGCCACGGCCGTGCCGGCCACTGCGGAGCCCCGGGACCACCTGGCCAGCCCTCGTCCCGCCGTGGGGATCCATCCCCGCCCGCTCGGCCGCACCGCCACCGTCCGGATCACCCTGGCCCCCGCCGCCCCGTGGCAGTTCCCCGTGCTCTCCGCCCTGCCGGCGCTCGTGCCCGCGCACCACCACTTCCTCAGGAGGACGTCATGACCGACCACGTGCCCACCGCCAACACCGACTCGATCGGCATCAGCCACGGTTCACCCGTCTGGGTGGACCTCACCGTCCCCGACCTCGCCGAGGTCAAGCCCTTCTACGAGATCATCTTCGGGTGGCGCTTCGATGACTACGGTGAGGAGTTCGGCCACTATCACATGATCACCAACGGTGGCGCCCACGTGGGCGGGGCGATGTCCCAGTCCGGGGACGGCTCGGGGCAGCCGGCCGCCTGGTCCGTCTACCTCAAGAGCGACGACATCACCCGGTCCCTGGCAGACACCGCGGCGGCCGGCGGGAACGTGCTGGTGCCGGCCATGCCGGTGGGTGACCTCGGCCAGATGGGCGTGGTCACCACGCCTGGGGGCGAGGTCCTGGGCATCTGGCAGAACGGGACGTTCGGGGGCTTCACGATGACCCGGACCGTGGGCTCGCCCGTGTGGTTCGAGGTGATGAGCCTCGACTTCGACGCGGACGCCGAGTACTACCGCTCCGTCTGGGGCTGGGAGCCGACGCTGCTGGCCATGGACGGGGCGGAGTCCGGGGCCCAGCGCGCCCGCTACGCGAACAACCGTCCCGGGGAGGCGGCCACGGCCGGGTTGTGCGAGGCCGATCCGTCCTGGTTCCCCGAGGGGACGCCGTCCTACTGGCGGGCGTACTTCATCGTGGAGAACGCGGACGAGGCCGCCCGGACGATCACCAGCCTCGGCGGCTCGGTCCTCGATGGTCCCATGGACACCCCGTTCGGCCGTCTCGCCACGGTGGCCGACCCCGCCGGGGCGACCTTCCAGATCGCCCAGATGACCGAGGAGGACCAGGCCCGCCGGTAGGGCCTCAACCGGCCTGGACGGTGGCGTCGTCCGCCACGGCTCAGAACGGCCGGCGGCGCAGGATCTCGGGGAACACGGCGGACAACAGGGGCGCCACCCCGCAGCCGTCGGGGGCGGCGGGTGCCTTCGGGTCCATCCAGGCCAGTTGCTCGATCTCCGCGTTGGGCTCGGGCACCTCGTTGCGGGCCAGCGGCCGCAGCAGCGCGAAGACCTCGGAGTGCAGGAGGCGCCCGTTCTCGTTGGCCGCGGGGGTGTCGAACCCGCCGAGGTACTCGAGGTCCTCGGCCGGCACGGTCAGGCCGGTCTCCTCGGCGAGTTCCCGGACGGCGGTCTGGAGCGGGGACTCCTCGTCGCGGTGCTTCCCGCCGGGGAACATGAACATCGTGGTGCCGGTCTTGCGGACGGTCAGGACCTGCCCGTCCGGCCGGTACAGGACCACGGCGGACACCAGGATCCGGTTCTCGGCCTCGACACCGCCCAGGGGATTGCTCACGGGACCATCTTCTCCCGTTCGCGGGGGAAACGGCGCAGATGACGGACCCTGGCGTGTTGGCGGTCCGGGCCGCTGCGGACCACGCGTCCGGGCATGGCGGCCGGGCGCGGGCCGGTCCTAGGGTGGGGACCGTGACCGACATCTGGCCCCTGATCCACGCCGAGCGCGCCGCCCTGGCCGATGACCTCGCCACCCTGACCGACGAGCAGTGGAAGCGGACCACGCTGGCCACGGAGTGGACGGTGGAGGAGGTCGTCGCGCACCTGTCCGCCGCGGCCACCACCGGCCGGTGGGCGTGGCTGAAGAGCATCATCGGGGCCGGCCTGAACCCTGCGGTGCACAACAACCGCAGCCTGGCCGAGCATCTGGGCGCCACCCCGGCCGGGACGCTGGAGAACTTCCGCCAGGTCATCGGTTCCACCACGGTCCCGACGAACAACCTGGCCGCCTGGCTGGGAGAGGTGGTCGTCCACGGCGAGGACATCCGGGAGCCGCTGGGCCTGCAGCGGGCCTATCCGCGGGAGGTGCTCGTGGTGCTGCTCGAGTTCTTCGAGTCCTCGAACTTCACGGTGCCCTCCAAGGCGCGCGCCCGGGGCCTGACCCTGGTCGCCACGGACCTGGGACGCTGGGTCGGGGCCGGCCCCGAGGTCCAGGGCACCGCCAGGGACCTGATCATGGCCATGGCCGGACGAGCGGTGCCGCTCGAGCGGTTCTCCGGGCCGGGCGCCCTCGACTTCGACGCCCGGGGCCAGCGCCCGTCCCAGAAACGCTGAACGTCCCCTCCCTCAGCCCAGGGCCAGCTTCGCGGCGATGGCCACCATCACCACGCCGACCACGAGGTCCACGCTCCGCCAGGTGCGGGGGGTGTCCAGCACGGGGGCCAGGGCCCGCACGCCCAGTCCCAGGGTGAGGAACCAGAGGGCGGAACCGGTCACGGCGCCGGCGGCGAAGACCCACTTGTCCGCCCCGTAGGAGTTGGCCAGTGTGCCGAGCATGACCACCGTGTCCAGGATGGCGTGCGGGTTGAGCATCGAGACGGACAGTGCCGTGAGGACCACGACGTGCACGGGGGTCGAGGCCCGCTCCCGAGCGCGGAGCCGAACCGCGAGCGCGGGCCTCGTGGCCACCGCGACGCCGGACGCGCCGCCCGCGCCGTCCTCGTCCCGGGGCCGGACCGCCGTGGCCTCCTTGTCCTCCGGTTCCCCGTCGACCCCCGCCGGGCCGGCGCCGGGCAGGGGCGGTTCCGTCCGGCGGGAGGCGAACGCCGAGCGGAACGAGCCGAAGGCGAACCAGAGCAGGTACGCCACCCCGGCCCAGGTCAGCACCTGCAGCACCCAGGGGGCGCGCTCGGCGACCACGCCGACCCCGGCGGTGCCGGCGAAGACCAGCACCAGGTCCCCGGCCAGGCAGACGGCCAGGGTGAGCATCAGCCGGTCCCGGCGGATCGCCTGGCGCATGATGAACAGGCTCTGGGCACCGATGGCCACGATGAGGGCGAGGCAGGTCAGCAGACCGGTCAGGAAGATCGTCACCCGGCCACGCTAGGGCGGCCGGCATCTTCCGTTCCACCTGCATATCCTTCAGGGTATTAAGCTTTCCTTCATGAACACCGAGCACCTGCGGGCCCTGGCCGCCGCCGTGGACGAGGGCACCTTCGACGCGGCCGCGGCGTCCCTGCGGATCTCCGGCTCGGCCTTCTCCCAGCGGATCCGCTCCCTGGAGAAGGACGTCGGACAGGTGCTGCTGACGCGCACCGTCCCGGTCGGCACGACGGCGGCCGGTGACCGGATGCTGCGCCTGGCCCGCCAGGTCGCGGTCCTGGAGGAGGAGGCCCGGCGCTCGCTCGGGCAGGGCACCGGAGGCCGGGCCGTGCTGTCCGTGGCGGTCAACGCGGATTCACTGGCCACGTGGTTCGTGGAGGTGCTGCAGCAGGCGGCGACCTGGGACGACGCCGTGCTGCAGCTGCACCTGGAGGACCAGGAGCACACGCACGAACTGCTGCGCCAGGGCACCGTGATCGCCGCGGTCACCGAGAGCCCGGCGCCGGTCTCCGGGTGCGTGACCATGGAACTGGGCACGATGGTCTACCACCCGGTGGCGGCGTCGTCCCTGCTGGACCGGTACCGCCGCCCGGACGGCTCGGTGGACTTCACGGCCGTGCCGGTGCAGGACTTCGGCAGCCGGGACAACCTGCAGCGATCCCGGCTGGCGGCCTGGCGCGAGGACCGCCCCGGGACCGGCGCCCTGCCGCCCCGTCACCAGGTCCCCACGGTCCACGGGTTCAACGCGGCGGTGGCGGCCGGCCTGGGCTGGGGCATGATCCCGGCCGGCCAGTTGCCCGAGGGCGTGCTGGAGGGCAGCCACCCGGACCTGGTGGTGATCCCCGAGCTCGAACAGGCCCGGGTGCCGTTGCACTGGCAGCGATGGTCCGCCGGGACCCCGGCGCTGGACCGGCTCACGGCCGCCGTCCAGCTGGCCGCGCGCAACATGACCTGATTCCCGCGGCCGGTGGTGTGGACTGGTGGTCCCGGCGACCGCCCCACCCAAAGGACCCGCATGACCTCGACAGCCCGCCCCGCCCCCGCCCACGTGCTCCTGCTGGGCTTCGGCGCCATCGGCCGGCAGGTGGCCCTGCAGCTGGCCCCGGAACGCGAGGCCGGCACCGTCCGGATGTGGGCGGCCGAGCGGGACGTGGCCGCCAGCCGGCACCGCGCCCTGCCCGGGGTCGAGCTCGTCACCACCGGAGCGGACCTGGACTGCCTGAACTGGTCCGACGTCCTCACCGGGGCGGACCTGGTGGTGGAGTGCGCCGGGGTCGCACCGGCCGGTGAGTACGGGCCGGACGTCATCGCCGCGGGGACCGACCTGGTCCTGACCAGCGTGGGCGCCCTCGCCGATCCGGACATCGCGCGGCGGTTGCTGGCCGGCCCCGGCCGGCTCTGGGTGACGTCCGGGGCGATCGGTGGTTTCGACGTCCTGGGGGCCGCCGCGGACGCCGGCGGGCTCGACCGGGTGCGCATCCGCACCACCAAGCTCCCCACCTCCCTGCTGCGCCCCTGGATGTCCCCGGCCGCCCGGGACGCGTTGGCCGCCCTGCGCCCCGGCGACGAACCGGTGACCGTGTTCTCCGGCGGCCCGGCGCAGGCCATCGAGCAGTTCCCGGCCAACGTCAACGTCGCGGTCGGCCTGGCCTGGGCCACGCGGGGCCGGCCGGCCGCCGGCGGGACCGAGACGGGCGGCACCGAGACGGGTGGGACGGTGCGGGGCGCGGACGAGGTGGCACTGCTGCGGCGCTCCCTGGACCGGGTCCGGGTGGAGCTGGTCGCCGATCCCGCCGTCGAGCGCAGCCGGCACGAGATCCTGGCCGAGGGACCGGCCGGCCGCTTCGAGCTCTCCTTCGAGTCCGCACCCAGTCCGGAGAACCCGAAGACCTCCGGCCTGACCGCGCTCTCCGTCGCCCGGACGATCCGCGAGGCCCTCGAGCGCCGCCTCCGGTGACCGGAAAGGGCAGGCAGGCCGGAGAGAGCGGTCAGGAGCCGGCGAGCATGTCCAGCACGAGGGGCTTGACCCTCGAGCCGTAGAGCTCGATCGAGCCCATCATGTACTCGTGCGGCAGCGAACCGTTGCCGTACTTCATGCCGAAGCGGCTCGCTCCGAGCGCCGTCACGCTGCGCGCGATCTTCCGCGCCACGGTCTCCGGGGAGCCCAGGTGCAGGGCCCCGTGCTCGATCTCCTGGCGGAACTGGATGGGGCTGGGGGCCGGCCAGCCCCGTTCGGCGCCGAGCTTGCGGATGGCCGCCTCCCAGTGGGGGTAGTACATCTCGGCGGCCCGTTCGTCCGTCTCGGCCACGAAACCGTGGGAGTGGACGGCCACGCGGCGGGCCTCGTGGCCGAACTCGTCGATCGAGCGGCGGTAGAGCTGGGCGAACGGGGCGAAGCGCTCGGGTGCACCGCCGATGATCGCCAGTTCCAGGCCCATCCCGTGCTTCGCCGCGCGCACCACCGAGGCCGGGGTGCCGCCCACCGCCACCCAGGTCGGCAGCCCGTGCTCGTGCGCCGTCGTCGGGAACACGGACTGGCGCTGCAGCGCGGCCCGGGTGGTGCCCTGCCACGTGACCGGACCCTCCGTGCGCAACTGCGCGAACAGGTCCAGCTTCTCCTCGAAGAGCCGCTCGTAGTCCTGCAGGTCGTAGCCGAACAGCGGGAAGGACTCGATGAAGGAGCCCCGGCCCAGGGAGACCTCGGCGCGACCGTCCGAGACGGCGTCGAGGGTGGCGAAGCGCTGGTAGACGCGCACCGGGTCGTCCGAGGAGAGCACGGTCACGGCGGAGATCAGCTTGAGGTGCCCGGTCTTCGAGGCGATCGCGGACAGCACCGTCTCGGGCGAGGAGACGGAGTAGTCCGGACGATGGTGCTCGCCGATGCCCAGCACGTCCACGCCGGACTGGTCCGCCAGGACGCCCTCGGCCACGAGGTTGCGCAACACCTCGGGGTGGTCCAGCGGCCGGCCGTCCAGGGAGTGTGTCACGTCCCCGAAGGTGTGCAGGCCGAACTCCAGCGTGCCCTCCGGCAGGGACCCGGCCCGTTCGGTGCCCGGGTTGGGGTGCGGGGCCGCGTGGGCGGCGGAACCCGCGGCGGGTGCGGGGCCGTCGTCGGGCCGGGCGGCGCGCGCCTGGGCGGGGTGGTTCGGCTCGGTCTCAGGGTGGGGATTCTCGGTCACGTCAGGCACAACGTGCGCGGCGACCGGATCATTCCTTCAGTTTTGAATCACTCGGTCCGGGTGTGGCCGGGAACCCACGGCCGCGGCGCCAGCGTGCGCCAGCGGATCAGAAGAACCCGGCGAAGCGTCCGACGATCGCCAGGATCACGAAGACCGCCACCAGGACGAGGACCAGGACGAGCCAGGCCTTGCCCTTGGCGCCCTCGCCCGGCTTCTCGACGTCCATGTCCGGGTTCGTGGGGCCCACCCCGGTGCCCTCGGCCGGCGGGGTGTCCCCCTCGATGCTGTGCCCCGTGCTCTCCCGCGTGGCCTTGGCGGCCTCGTCGCGGTCGTGCCGGGCGTCCTCGGAGCTGAGGTCTGCCATGCTGGCCTGCCTTCCACGGTGGGGTGTACGCATCCCGCGCACGCCCTCAGGCTAACAAGCCCTCGGCCCGCCGCGGACCGGGATCAGGCCGGACCGGCGGTGATCCCGTTGCTCAACCGGCGGTCGGCCGACTGGAGCAGTTCGAAGGCCAGCCGGGCCGCCTCCCGCGCCGGCTCCTGGGCCCACTGCGGGACCCGGGTCGCCGGGTCCAGACGGTCGAACGCCACGGTGCCGCCGACGCCCACGACGAATCCGAACCGGGCCGAGTGGGTCTCCACCGGCCCGTCGCCGAACAGGCAGACCAGCCCGGCGCCGCCCGTCGACGCGTCCACGAACACCTGGGTCGGGGTGAACCTCAACTGCGGGGTCAGCCCGGACTGCACCGCCCCGGCACCGCCGCTGCTCCAGCGCTGCCGGACCGTGACGTCCCAGCGTCCGCCGGGATCCGGGATGGTGTGGGGCTCACCGGCCGCGCGCAGCCGCAACTGGGCCAGGGCGAACCGTGCCCGATCGGTCCAGGCCTCGGGAAGCTCCGGCGGACCGGTCAGCTCCCAGTCCCGGATCAGCAGCCGGTGATGGAACACCGTGGGCCGGTACACCGTGCCGCGGACCGTGCTGCCGAGCCTGCTGCCGAGACTGGCGCTGAGGGACAACCGGGTCCCGAAACCGTCCGGGCTGTCATCCACCTCTTCCCAGTCGTGGCGGGTCACCGTCTCGGTGAGTTCGAGAATCGTGTCCATCTCCGTGCCCTGTCTCATGTCCGTACCCCGCTCCATCTCCATGCCCCGTTCCATCTCCGCGCCCGGTCGTCTCGTCTCGCCCGCGCACCACCGGTCCGCACCGGCCCCGAACCGCGGGGCGTCAGACGGGGCGGGGAGGTCCCGCCCGGGAAGCTGATACGCGTGATCGGAGCCTGGATTCGTCATCGGGTCTCCCTCTCTCCTGATCGGTCACCTGAGGTCCTGTGAACAGGACACCACCCCACCCTCGGTGCGCCCTATGCCGGTCCTGTGCCGAACCTGTGTCTGCGGAGCCGGCGTCCGGGGCCCCCGTTTCCGGATCTCCGCGCCCCGTGAGCGCGGACCATCGGTCTTCACAGGGGGAGTGCCGTGGACGCCATCCCTGCGTCACGCCCAGACTATGCCGCCACCCCGGCAGGGCACCACCCTGATTTCCGAAAACGGCGAGGTCAGGCGGCCTCCGGGCCCTCCGGCGACCCCGAGGCGGGCAGCGCCACGGTGAACACGGTCCGGCCGGGCGCGGAGTCCACGGTGGCCTCCCCGCCGTGCGCGTGGGCCACCGAGCGCACGATCGACAGTCCCAGGCCCGTGGAACCCTCCCGCGCGGCGCGGGCGGTATCCCCCCGCACGAAGCGGTCGAACAGCCCGGGCATCAGGTGCGGATCGATCCCGGGCCCGTCGTCCTGCACGGTCAGGCGCACGGTCCCGACGCCGTCCGCGGCCTCCTGCTGGAGACGCACCAGCACGGTGGTCCCCTCCGGCGTGTGCTTCCGGGCGTTGCCCAGCAGGTTGGCCACCAGCTGGGCGAGCTGCTGCCGGTCGCCCAGCACCGTCACGGGGTCCTCGGGGACGTCCACGGTCCAGTGGTGGTCCCGGCCGGCGGCCGTGGCGTCCATGACGGCGTCCATCACCAGTTCGCCCAGGTCGACCTCGCCGCGCCGGACCTCGCGCCCGGCGTCGAGCCGGGCCAGCAGCAGCAGGTCCTCGACGAGGGACCCCATCCGGTCCGACTGCTGCAGCACCCGTCCCAGCGCGTCCTGGCCCCGCTCGGTCAGGGGCTCGGTCAGCCGGATCATCTCGGCGTATCCGCGCACGGCGGCCAGCGGTGTGCGCAGCTCGTGCGAGGCGTCGGCCACGAAGGTGCGCAGACGCTGCTCGGAGCGGTTGCGCTGCTCGATGGCCACGTCCACGGAGCCGATCAACTGGTTCAGGGCGAACCCCACGTCCCCCACCTCGTTCCCGGGTTCGGCCAGCTCCCGGCGCACGCGGTAGGGCGCCAGCGAGACCTCCCCGGACCCCATCGGCACGTGGGCCACCTCCGCCGCGGCCTGGGACACCTCGCCGAGCGGGCGCAGCGATCGGCGGATCCACCACCAGCACAGCAGCCCGGCCAGCAGCAGGGCGGCCAGGGACCCGAGCACCTGCACCCGCGCCAGGTTCGCCTTCGTCTTGTCGATCGCCGCCGTGGGCACTCCGAGGACCGCGAAACCGTCGTCCCCGACGCTCTCCGCGTGCAGCAGGAACCGGCCGCGGTCCAGGTCCAGGATGCGGTTCACGCGGGGGTCCGGCACCCCGTCGGTCTGGCCGCCCAGTCTGGCCTCGTGCCTCTCCTGCTCCACCCTGGCCTCCTCGGTCAGCGCGGCCAGGGCCTCCACGTCACCCGCGGAGAGTTCCACCTCGTCCCAGTTGTCGTTCTCTGCCGAGGCCTGGACCACCCTGCCGTGGACGGTGACCACTGCGACCATCCCCGCCGCCGTGCCCGAGGCATCCAGCGGGTCGCGGCGGAAGTCCGGGGTCTCGTCGCTCGATCCGCGCGTGATGTAGGTGTAGGAGCGGTACCAGATCTGCGCCAGGTTCTGTTCCAGCTGGTTGTCCACGGCCTTGCCCGTCAGCGCCAGGGAGGCCACGGTGAAGGCGCTGAGGACCACGGCCAGCAGGGCCACCACGCCGGCCGCGGTCCGGACGGCCAGACTCGTCCGCCGCCGGGGCCGGGCACCCGCACGGTTCCGGACGCGATCGCCGGCCGAGGGGGGTGAGCCGCCCGGAACCGGGGACGCCGGCGGCGCCGCCGGGTCCGGGTCGGGGGACGGGCCGGGGGGCCCGCCGGACGACGAGGTCACCGCGGCGGCCTCAGACGGCCGGGCGAATGACATACCCGGCGCCCCGGACGGTGTGGATCATCGGTTCGCGGCCGGCGTCGATCTTCTTGCGCAGGTACGAGATGTAGAGCTCGACGATGTTGGCCTGCCCGCCGAAGTCGTACTGCCAGACCCGGTCCAGGATCTGCGCCTTGGACAGCACGGCCCGGGGATTCTCCATGAGGTACCGCAGCAGGTTGAACTGGGTGGCGGTCAGGTCCACCGGATCCCCGCCGCGCGTGACCTCATGGGTGCGGACGTTGAGCACCAGGTCCCCCACCACCAGCTCGTCCGAGTCCTGGGCGGCCACCCCGGAGCGCTGGACCAGCCGGTGCAGGCGGATCAACACCTCCTCCAGCGAGAACGGCTTGGTGACGTAGTCGTCCCCACCGGCGGCCAGGCCGCGGATGCGGTCGTCCACCGAGTCCCGGGCGGTGAGGAACAGCGCCGGCACGTCGGGACGGAAGGAGCGGATCCGGTCCAGCACCTGCAGACCGTCCAGCTCGGGCAGCATCCAGTCCAGGACCAGCACGTCCGGCTGGGCGTTGCGGGCGGTCTCGACGGCGGCGTGTCCGGCATGCGCGACGTGCACCTCCCAGCCACACAGGGTCAGGCCCATGGACACCAGGTCCGCCAGCATCGGCTCGTCGTCCACGACGAGGGCGCGCAGGGCGCTGCCGTCCGGATGGGAGAGCTTCGGCAGGATCTCGTGCAGGGCCGCGAGGGAGGTCGGCGAACCGGTGGCGGCTGACGGGCCTGAGGCCGGGGAACCGGAGGACAGGCCAGGAAGTGACGAGTTCATGGTGCGCTCCTAGAGGCGGACGGGTGGAAGGACGGGGGTGCCCACGTCCTAGTCCAAACCCCTATCCTGTCAGGGGATTCTGTCCTACCTGTGCCCAGACTGTGAAGGGGTCGCGTCAACGCCGTCGCCGGCTGATCAGCGGTTGCGGGAGAACAGCATCACCGCACAGCCGGAGGCCAGGGCGGTGAGCAGGATCAGGGCGGCCGGCACGAGCGCCCAGAGGTCGCCCACGATGCCCAGGCCCACGGAGAACCCACCCATGCACAGGTAGGCGATCGCGAAGTACCGGCTCATCAGGGAACCGGCCCGTGCGGGGTGGTGGCGCACCAGTTCGCCCATCTCCTGCGTGGCGCTCAGGTAGGTGAACCCGTGCCCGACGCCGGCCCCCACCGAGGCGACCAGCGCCAGCCACACCTGCCCGGTCACCAGCATCGCGGCGAAGCCGGCGATCCCCAGGATCACGAAGACGTGACCGAGACGCCGGGCCGCGGGGTAGGCGATGTCCCTGGACAGGACCTGCACGAGGCCGGCCACCCCGAGGACGATGGCCACGATCCCGCCCAGGGCGGTCAGGCTGTCCACCTGAAGCGCCGCTCCGATCAGTCCCGGTCCGACGGACTGGTACAGCCCGATCATTGACCAGCTGGTCGCCGCCGTCAGGCTGATCATCAGGTGGCTGCGCGGCTGCGGGTCGGCGTTCCCCGGTTCGGCAGGCACCCTCCCGGCCGCCACCCCACCGGCCGTCGGCGTCCCCGTCCGGGCGGACGGATCGATGGCCGACTCGGCCACGCCGTCGGTCACCGGGGCCCGGTCGGCGGCCGTCGCGCTCCGGCCGGGGTCCTCGGCACCGGGACCCGGCGACGCCACTGGCGTGGCCCCGTGCACCCTCAGCAGCACCAGCACGGCCGCCATGGGGGCGGCCGTCCCACCGGTGGCGTCTGCCAGCAGACCTGCGGCCAGGGGACCCAGGCAGGCGCCGAGGATCGCGCTCAGGGTGACGAGCAGGGCGGTGAAGGGGCGGGGCCGGGGCGGAGCGGCCTGGTACAGGGCGGCGCTGCTGGCGGTCATGATCACGCCGAGGGCGAGTCCCTGGACGGCACGCCCCGCGATCAGCGCCCCCGGTCCCGCGGCCAGCGCGAGCGCCAGGGAGGCCGGCACGGAGACGGCCACGGCCCAGGTCATGAGCGTCCGCGGGGGCCATCGTCGCAACCCTCGCCCCGCCAGGATCAGTCCCGGGATGAGCCCGGCGACGTAGACGGCGTAGACGAGGGTCTGGACCGTGGCGGGGAACCCCATCTGCTCACGCCAGGCGGCGTACAGCACGGTGGGGGCGTTGACGGCGGAGAAGGCGAGGAGTGCGGTGAGGAAACCGGTGACCCGGGGCACGGGGCGCGTCTCGGTCACCCCCGCCCCTCTCTCCCGGCCGGCGGCCGGTCAGTCCCCGTTCAGTCGATCAGCCCGCCATGGTGATGTCATGGCGATCCACGCCGGCGCGAAGCGCGGCCGGCGCTCTCCTGATCGTACTGCGGCCGCTCAGGTGCCCTTGGCCGGATTGTCCGGATCGGCCGTCTGGTCCTCGTCGACCATGACGTACCGGTACCCCTCCTGGAAGGGCTTGGGCGGTGTCGTATGGCGCTGGATGGCGTCCGGGTCGCCGTCCACGTCCTCGCCGGCCGCCCGGCGGACGTTGGGCGGGGGTTCCTTGCCCTGCATCCGGTACGCCGTGGCGACACGCTGGGCCCGTTCCACCCGGAGCTGCTCGCGGGGGTTCAGTCCTGGCTGGCGGCTGGCCGGACCGTAGACGTCGTTCGCCGCGTGCCGGATCCGCCACAGGATCCGGTACCCCAAGGACAGGCCGGTGTTGTCCTTGACCAGGGGATGGATCTTCTCGTACTCATGCATGGCATGCCTCCCAGAGGTCAGCCGTTACGACGCAACGGCCGCGCCTCCAGTCTAGGTTGGGCCTACGGGAAGGAAAACGGCTGGCGACCCTGTGCCCGGCGAGGCCGCATCCACGGACGGTGGCGCTCCGGGGGAGGGATGGCGCCCCCGTCCTCACGCCAGCGACAGCGCGAAGGACAGGGCGAAGCCGGCCGTGGTGCTCACCGCCACCGCCGGGCCGCCGTGCTCGTAGGCCTCCGGCATCAGGGTGTCCGCGAGCGAGGCGATGACGGCCCCGGCGGCGAAGGCCAGGGGCAGGGAGATCGTCTCCGGGTCAGTGTTGGCCAGCGGTCCCGCACCGATCACGACGGCCACGACCAGCAGTGCGGCGCAGACCGTCCAGAGCAGGACGGCCCTGCCCCGGGGCATGCCCCGCTCCCGCATCGAGGCCGCCCCCACCAGGGACTCCGGGAGGTTGGAGACGAAGATGGCCGCGAGCAGGGCCATGCCGCCCGTGCCCTCCGAGAGCGAGACGCCCAGCGCCACGTTCTCCGGGACACCGTCGAGGGTCACGGCCGCCAGGAGGGCGAGCCCCGCCGCTCCGCTGGCGGAGGCCGCCGTGGGCGGCCTGTCCTGCGCCGCGGCATCCGTGTCCAGCTTGGCGCTGCCCTGCCGCAGCTCGGCGTCCTCGGACGAGGGACCGGGTTGCGCCCAGCGGTCGAGCAGCGCGCTCAGGACCGTGAACACCACCGCACCGACGAACAGGCCGATGACCGCTCGCCAGATGCCCCCGCGCTCGTAGGCATCCTCGAACAGCTCAAAGGTCAGTGCGGTGATCAGGGCGCCGGCGGCGAAGGAGAGCAGGATGGCCAGGACGCGCTTGGGCAGGTCGAAGCGCACGCCGATCAGCGCGCCGATGATGAGCGCGCTGGAGGCGATGACGCCGAAGACCAGGGACTCGGCCACGGCTCGACCGGACTCAGGTGCCCTGGACGGGAGGGGTGCCGAGGGCGTACCGGTCCACCCTGCGGTGGTAGCGCATCCCGACGAGTCCGCCCAGGACCGCTCCGACCAGGGCGAGCACGGCGGCGACGACCACGGCGATGATGCCGCCGGCAGTCAGGCTTGCCGGGTCGACGGGCACACCCGCCAGGCCGCTGAACTGGCCGAACATGTCGAACTGGCTGCCGGCCACCAGGCCCACGAGCGCCAGGATGACGGCGATGACGATCGCCCACAGCCACACGGCCAGGCCCTGTTTGGCCCCGTCGAAACGGGCCATCCTCCCGGCCACGTAGCCGCCGCAGAAGTACGAGATGAACACGATCAGCGCCAGCACGATCGCACTCACGAGACCCACCGTCGTCGCGGTCTCCGTGGCCTGCTCTGCAACCTGGTTGGGATCGGTCTCGGCGGTCAGCCCGACCCCGATCCCGAGGGCCGACAACAGCGCGGTGAGCAACACCGCCATACCGGTGGCCGCCAGCCATCCGAAGAAGGCCACGCCGAACTTGATCCCCCCGAACTTCTGCTTCTCCGTGGGGACGGCCTCATCGTGGCGGTCAGGGGGCGTGGTGGATCCGGACGGTGTCTGCTCGCTCATGACGGTCTGCTCCTCAGGTGTCGTACGAACCAGTCTCGGGCCAGCCGGGCGGCCTGCTCGAGCGTGCCGCGCTCCGGGAACAGGTGGGTGGCGCCCTCCACCACCTCCAGCCGGTTCTCACAGTGCAGTTGCGTCTGGGCACGGGCATTGAGCTCCAGCACCTGGTGGTCCAGGCTGCCCACGATCAGCAGCGTGGGCGCCGTGACCTGCTCGAGCCGCGGCGCCGCCAGGTCCGGCCGCCCGCCCCGCGAGACGACGGCGCCCACCCGCGTCCCGGGTTCGGCCGCCGCCCACAGCGCGGCACCGGCACCGGTGCTGGCCCCGAAGAACCCGACCGGGGAGGATCTGGCCTCCGGGTGCTGGTGCACCCAGGCCTCGGCCAGGGTCAGGCGCTGGGCGAGCAGGGGGATGTCGAAGACGTTCTGGCGGTCCCCTGCCTCCTCCTCCGTGAGCAGGTCCAGCAGCAGGGTTCCCAGGCCGGCCTCCTGCAGCACGGAGGCGACGTACCGGTTGCGCGTGCTGTGCCGGCTGCTGCCGCTGCCGTGGGCGAAGATGACCACGGGGGCGTTCGGGGCCGTCAGGTGCAGGCGACCTGCGAGCCCGGCGTGCGCGGCCGGGATCAGCACGTCCCGGCCCGCGTCCATCCTGTCCGGGGTTTCCGTCATCGCTGCCGACCCTTCCCGTGGGGGCGCCGGGCGGCCGGGTCCCCGAGGGACCGGCGGCTCTCCGCCCGGTGACTGTCCACGGTCAGCGTAGGACTCCCGGCCCGGCGCCGGGTAGGGGCGGGCAGCGGCCCGTCAGGCCGGTGGTGCGGTTCAGGCCGGCTTGGTCGCCCAGTGGATCGCGATCGTTCCGAACAGGTGGGTCTCGTGGCCCACGTCCACGAAGCCGGCGTCCTCGAGCAGGTCCTGGATCTGGGCCGGGGTCTTGAAGCCGCGGGTGGTGGCGGAGAGGTACTCGTAGGCGGATGAGTCGCCGGTGATCAGCCGGGACAACCGGGGCACCACGTGCTTGATGTACGCGGTGGAGAAGGGCCTGATGATGTTCTCCGGTGCCGGGGAGGTCTCCAGGGCCACCATCCTCCCGCCGGGCCGCAGCACCCGGAACTGCTCCGCCAGCGTGGTGGGGATGTCGGCCACGTTGCGCAGCAGGTACCCGTGGGTGACGGCGTCGAAGGACGCATCCTCGAACGGCAGGTCCATGGCGTCCGCCTCGACCCAGGTGATCTGGTCACCACCGGGCCGGGCCTTGCCGACCTCCATCATCTCGGGGGCGAAGTCCGCCCCGGTGATCCGGGCCCCGTAGTGGGAGCGCAGCACCTCCAGGGCGATGTCCCCGGTGCCGGTGGCCAGGTCCAGCACGACGGGCGCCTCCGGCAGCTCGGCCCGTTCCACGGTGCGGCGCACGAACCGCGGCTCCTGACCCCAGGTCATGACGAGGTTCATCAGGTCGTAGCGGCCGGCGATGCCGTCGAACATGGAGGAGACCTGGGCGCCGTGGTCATCGCGGGCGGGATGCTGGGTGTTCACCCGCTCCACGCTAGTCGCTCCGGCCCGCGCGCACCGCACGCACGCCGGCCCCGGTCCCTCGCGGCGCGGGTGTGGCCAGTGACCACGCCGGCCCCGGAAGAGGAATGCGACCGGCGCGGTCACTGGGCACGTCCACCATGGACCCGACCACGTGGGCGAAGCCCCGCACGGCTTCTTGCACCACGTGGTTAGGCTAGGCTAACCTCCGGGAAATAGGCAATAGCGATGTTGGCAAATGACCTGACCTGGTCTCCGGCACCGTCCTCGCCCGCCGGTTCCACACCGTTGCCGGTCCGTCCGCAGGCCCTCCTGTGACTCTCGAAAGGCCACCCGACGTGTCCTCTTCCCCCACCTCGCCCGTCTCCCCGCGCGCCGGAACCACCCGGCGCCGCGCCCTGGTCCTCGGTTCCCTCGCCCTCGGCGCCACCCTGCTCGCCGGCTGCTCCACCGGCCCGGCGGGGGGTTCGTCCGAGCCGACCTCGCCCGCCGCCACGGCCGCCGATGCCGGCAGCGCCGACGCGGCCTTCCCCCGCACCATCGAGCACGCCTTCGGTGAGACCGAGATCCCGGCCCAGCCCGAGCGCGTGGCCACCGTCTCCTGGGTGAACCAGGACATCTCGCTGGCCCTGGGTGTGGTGCCGGTGGGCGTGGCCGCGACGGAGTACGGCGGCAACGAGAACAAGTCCACGGACTGGTTCGACGCCAAGCTGGAGGAGCTCGGCGCCGAGGCTCCCGAGCAGTACTCGGAGTCGGACGGGATCGACTACGAGGCGATCGCGGCCACCGAACCGGACGTGATCCTGGCGACCTACTCCGGCATCGACCAGGAGCAGTACGACAAGCTCTCCGAGATCGCCCCGGTCGTGGCCTATCCCAAGGGCACCGCGGCCTTCGGCACCCCCTGGCAGGACTCCACCCGGATCATCGGCGAGGCCCTGGGCAAGAACGCCGAGGCCGAGCAGGTCGTGGCCGACGTGGAGGGACAGCTGGCTGCCGCCGCCGAGGACCACCCGGAACTGGCCGGCACCACCTTCCTCTACGGCACCGTGGACCCGGCCGCCGCGGACCAGGTCTACCTGTTCACCGCCACGGACAACCGCCCGAAGTTCCTCTCCGCGCTCGGCATGGACCTGGCACCGGTGGTCGCCGAGGACGAGGCCGCCCAGGAGGCGTTCTACATCACCTGGTCCCCGGAGCGGGCGGACGAACTCGACTCGGACATCTTCGTCTCCTCCGCCGCGGACGAGTCCGTGGGCCAGGCCATCGCCGACGACCCGCTGCTGGGTTCGATCCCGGCGGTCCAGGACGGGACCCTGGTCCTGCAGACCGACGAGCAGGAGGTCCTGTCCATCTCGGCGTCCTCCCCGCTGTCCATCCCGTGGGCGCTGGAGAACGCCCTGCCGAAGATCACCGAGGCCGCGCAGAAGGCGGGCGGCTCCCCTGAGTAGCCACCCCCCGTCCCGTCGGGGCGCGGCATGAGCGCCGGCCGGCCCTCCCCCGCCCCGGCCGGGGTGTCGCGACCCCCTGCACCCCGCCCGGCACGACGGCGGCCGGTCACCTTCCTGGTGGCCCCCGCCGTCGTGCTGGTGCTGGCGTGCCTGGCCGCCCTGGCCCTCGGGGCCCGCTCCGTGGACCCCTCCACCACGGTGGACACCCTGGCCGGCCTCCTCACGGGGGCCGGCACCGCCCCCGGGGACATCGACGCGGCCGCCGTGCTCTCCCGCATCCCGCGCACCGTGACCGCGATCCTGGTCGGCGCCGCCCTGGCCGTCTCCGGGGTGGCCCTGCAGGGAGCCACCCGCAACCCGCTGGGCGACCCGGGCCTGCTGGGCCTGACGGCCGGCGCCTCGCTGGCCGTGGCCCTCGGGCTCGGGGCGGGGTTGCCGTCCGGGCTGGGGACCGCCGTGGTCCTGGCGATCCTCGGGACGGTGCTGGCCGCCGTCGTGGTCTACGCCGTGGCCTCCGCGGCCTCCCGGCTGGGCGCCGGCACCGGTGCCGCCCCCGGCCCGCTGTCCCTGGTGCTGGCCGGGGCGGCCGTCACGGCCGGTTGCACCGCGGCCACGAGCGCCCTGCTGATCCTCTCCCCCGCCGTCCTGGAGCGCTTCCGGTTCTGGACGGTCGGCTCGGTGGCGCGGACCTCCCTGGAGGACGCGGCGTGGCTGGCCCCGGTCGTCGTGGTCGGCATCCTCATGGTCCTCGTGGCCGCTCCCGGTCTCGACGCCCTGGCCCTCGGCGACGAGCTCGCCCACGGGCTGGGCTCCCGTCCCGAGCGGCTGCGGATGACGCTGCTGGGCGCGACCGTCCTGCTGACCGCCGCGGCCACCGCCCTGGCCGGGCCCGTGGTGTTCGTGGGCCTGCTCGTCCCGCACGCCCTGCGCCGGTTCCGCCCGGCCTCCACCCGCGTGCTCGTGGTCGGCTGTGCCCTGTGGGGCGCCGTCCTGCTCGTGACGGCCGACCTGGCCGGCCGGGTGGTCATCGCCCCGCAGGAGATCCACGTGGGCGTGACCACCGTGCTGATCGGGGTGCCCGTGCTCCTGGTGCTGCTGCGCCGCAGGGCGGTGTCCCTGTGAGCGCCCCGACGGGTGAGGCCACCCGGGCCGCGGCCGGGCGGCCGGGCTCCTCCGCGGCCCCGGACGCGCTGGCCGCCGTGCGCGCCCTGCAGTCCGGGTCCCGGCGCCGGCTCGTGACCGTCACGCTGGCCCTGGCCGTCGCGCTGGTGCTGGGGATGGGCGTGCGCGTGCTGCTCGGCGGGTACACCGTCACCATCCCCGACTTCCTCGCGATCCTGGGCGGTGAGACCATTCCCGGGGCCTCGTTCATCGTGCTGCAGGAGAAGCTGCCGCGGGCCGTGGCCGGCGCCCTGGCCGGGGCCGGGTTCGGCGCCGCCGGCGCCCTGTTCCGCCGGACCCTGCGCAACCCGCTGGCGAGCCCGGACATCCTGGGGGTGACCCAGGGGGCCGCCGTGGCCGCCGTCGGGATGCTGGCGTTCGGCCCGGGGTCCGGCAGCGGGGCCGGCATGGCGGTGGCAGCCCTGGTCGGCGGGCTGGCCGCGACCGCGGTGGTGCTGGGCTTCTCGACCGCCGGGCGCTCCGGCGGGCGCCTGGGCGGGGGCACCTCCGCCGGGTCCGGTGGACTCGCCGGCGCGCTGGGCGGGACGACGTTCATCGTGGCCGGCATCGCCGTGGCCACGCTGTGCCAGGCCGTGCTGTCCGGGGTGATGCTGTCCCTGAACCAGCACGACCTGCAGTCCGCGGCCATCTGGACGGCGGGCTCGCTGAACGCCGTGACGTGGGAGCGGATCGTGGTGCTGGCCGTGCTGCTGGTCGTCCTGCTGCCGGCCGGGGGGATGCTGCACGCCCGGCTGGCCCCGGCGGACCTGGGCGGGGAACTGGCCCACGGGCTCGGGTCCCGGCCCGGGCGGACCGGACTGGGGGCGCTGACGGTGGGCGCGCTGCTGGCCGCGGCGGCCACCGCCGCCACGGGCCCGCTGGCCTTCGTGGCCCTGCTGTCCACCCCCGTGGCCCGCGGGCTGACCGGCGGGCGCCCGTCCCTGCCGGCCGCCGCCCTGTGCGGCGCGGTGATCGTGGTGGCCGCGGACTTCCTGGCCGCCGAGGCCTTCGGCGGGGCCCGGCTGCCGACGGGTGTGCTGACCGGAGCGGCCGGTGCGCCGCTGATGCTGTGGCTGCTGGTGCGGTCCGGACGGAGGAGCTGAATGGACACGGAGTCAGGAGCGCGTGCGGTGCCGGAGGCCACGGACGGGACCACGGCGGGCCCGCCCTCACCGGGAGGTCCCCCACCCGCGATCCGCCTGCGCGGGGTGACCCTGGGCTACGGCGACCGCGTGGTGGTCGGCCCCGGGCAGGCCCTGGACCTGGACCTGCCGACCGGGCAGACCACGGCCATCATCGGCGCCAACGGTTGCGGCAAGTCGACCCTGCTGCGCGGACTGACCCGCCAGCTGCCGCTGCTGACCGGCACCCTCGAGGTGCTCGGCCGGTCCGCGGAGCACTGGCCCGCGCGCAGCTACGCGCGCACCGTGGCCCTGCTGCCCCAGTCCCCGGTGGCCCCGGACGGGATGACCGTCGAACAGCTGGTGGACCGCGGGCGGCACCCGCACCGCGGCTGGTTCGGCGCCCGGACGTCCACCGACACCGAGGCGATCGCCCGGGCCCTGGAGCTGGCCGACCTCGTGGAGCTGGCCGGGACGGACGTCTCGGAGCTCTCCGGCGGGCAGCGGCAGCGCGCCTGGCTGGCCCTGGTCCTGGCCCAGCAGACCCCCGTGGTGCTGCTGGATGAGCCGACGAGCTACCTGGACCTGTCCCACCAGGTCGAGCTGATGGACCTCGTCCGCTCCCTGCCGGACCCCACGGTGGCCGGGCAGCGGGCCACCGTGGTCGCGGTGCTGCACGAACTGAACCTGGCCTCCCGCAGCGCCGACCACGTCGTGGCGATGGCCCACGGCCAGGTCGTGGCGGCGGGCCCACCGGGGCAGGTCCTGACCCCCGCCCTGCTGGAGGAGGTCTACGGACTGGACGCCGACGTCGTGCCCGATCCGCTGCTGGGCCACCCCGTGGTGCTGCCGCGCACCCCGGCCGACCGGTTGGGGGCCTGACCCCCGGCCGGGACCAGGAGGCCGAGGAGGGCGATTCCCGACGCCGCCCAGAAGGCCGCCGGCAGACCGGCCTGGTCGGCCAGGACCCCGAGCAGCGGGGCGGCACCGCCCTGCCCGAGGGCGAGGAACAGGAACGCCAGCCCGACGCCCCGCGCCGGTTCGCGCCCGAAGACCTGGGCGCCCCACAGGAGCAGGACACCCGTCAGGACGATGTAGACGCCGCCGAAGGCCTCGTGGGCGAGGAGGGCGACGACCGGGTCCTGCGGGGCGGCGGCGAGGACGGCCGTGGCGGCGCCCAGGGCCACCAGGGAGCACGCCCAGACGGTGCGCAGTCCGAAGCGCTGCGTGGCATCACCCGTGACCGCCCCCAGCAGCCCGCAGGCCCCGAGGACGATCCACGCGAGCGTGGCGAACGCCTGGCCGTGGCCGCCGTCGCTCGTCAACAGGTCCGGCCCGAAGGTCCAGGTGGCGGCACTCGAGCCCCCCACCACCGCAGCCGCCAGGAGAAGGTGTGCGGCGCCCGCGGGTGGTCGCCCGCCTCCCGGCGGCGCCCGCCGCGGCACCGGGACCCCCGCGGCGGCCCGCCGGGGGCCGGACGGGACCGCCACGGCGGCCCATGCGGTGACCAGGGCCGCCGCCCCCGCGAAGACCCACCAGGCGACCCGCCAGTGCTCGCCCGCCAGCAGGGCGACCGGGCCGGAGACGAGCACGCCCAGTCCCGTGCCGGCGTTCACGACCGTCTGCAGGCGGTTGCGCGCCCCGGGGTGGACCCGCCGGGCGATGGCGTGGGCCAGCGGAGGCGAGGCGAGACCGGTACTGGCTCCGGCGAGCAGCACGCCCGCGACGAGGAGCACGACCCCCGGCGTCAGGGCGATCAGGGCGGTGCCGAGCGTGGCCAGCACGCCGGCGAGGACGGCCGTTCGCCGGGCACCCCACCACGGCGTGGCCAGTGTGGCGGTGAGGATGCCCGCGCAGTAGGCGACGTAACTGCCCGAGGCGATCACCCCCGTTGCGGAGGCGTCCAGGGCGAAGCTCTCCCGGAAGGCCGGCACGAACAGGCCGTAGGCGAACCGGGCCAGACCGTAACAGACGGCGATGAGGCTCATCCCGGCCGCGGCCAGTGCCAGGGCACGGGTGGGCGAGAGCAGGGAGGGGCCGACGCCGGACCGGGGCTTCAGGGTGTGGGAGCTCATGTGGAGTCCTCGCCTGGTCGGAGGGGTGAGGGACCGTGGTGGCGAGCCCCCGTGTTGTTCACAGATCGGTGAAGGTGTCACGACACTAGGTATACTGATCGGTGAAGTCAAGGGAGGGACCGTGGGCACAGCCGAACATCCGCAGGTGCGGCTCACGCCGGGCGCCCTCCGCATCCTCGACACCGCGTCCGAGCTCTTCTACCGGCACGGGATCCACGCGGTGGGCGTGGACACGATCGCCGCCGCATCAGGCGTGACCAAGCGCACCCTCTATGACCGCTTCGGTTCCAAGGACACGCTCGTGGCCGCCTACCTGGAGCGCAGGCACGACCAGTGGTGGTCGTTGTGGGCGCAGCGCATCGAGGCGGCTCCCCGGCCGAGGGCCCTCACGGTGTTCGACTCCTATCTCGACGACGCCCCGACGTCCGACCGGGGCTGCGCGTTCCTGAACGCGGCCGCCGAGCTGCCGGGATCCCACCCGGCCTACGAGGTCGTGCGCCGCCACAAGTGGCTGGTCCGAGAGCGGCTCGAGGAGCTCGTCGCCGAGGACCCGGGCGTCTCCCAGCCGGGCCAGCTGGCCGAGCACCTGTTCCTGCTGCTGGAGGGGGCGGTGGCGCATCGCGGGCTCGACGGTTCACAGGCCCGGCTCGCCCGCGCCCGCAGCCTGGCCGCGCAGCTCCTCGGTGGCCCCGGGCCGGAGTGAACGGGTCCCGGGAACGGCGGCGGCAGCCTTCCGGCGCGGCACCTGGGCGGTGGCCTGCTCCCGGTCGTCACGCGCTGCCACGGCCTGAGTCGCGGACCGGCCGGTGCTCAGGCGAACAGCGCCACCGCCATGACCAGGGGCAGGGAGACGACCGAGGCGATCGAGGTGACCATCGTCAGCGTCTTGAAGGTGCCCTGCGTGGACAGCCCGAGCAGCGCCTTGAACATCCAGAAGAAGTTGCTGTTGACCTGGAGGGCGAACATGGAACCCGAGGCGATGGCGAGGCCGATGACGATCGGTGAGACGTCGATCGAGCCGAGGACCGGGCCGATGATCCCGGCGGCGGTGATCGCGGCGACCGAGACGGAACCGATCGCCAGGTGAAGCGCCGCGGCGATGCACCAGGCCAGCAGGATGCTGAGGATGGCCGGCGCCCCGGCCTCGGCGGTGAAGAGCCCCGCCATGATCGTGTCCAGTCCGGTCTCCCCGATGACCGCACCCAGGGACCCACCGATGCCGGTGATGAGCAGGATCTCACCGGTGGTGTGGAATCCCTCGCTCATCGCCGCCCCCGTCCCGTCCGCCCCGAGGACGCGGCGGCAGAGCAGGTAGGCACCGAGCAGGCCGATGAAGAGCGCCAGGTTGGCGTTGCCGAGGAAGGCGATGACGTCGTTCGAGAACCCGAACAGCTCGGCGAAGGCGCCGAAGGCGATCAGCAGCAGCGGCACGAGGATGGGCAGCAGGCTGACGAACAGCGGGGGCGTCCGGCTGTCCTCCGTGACGAGTTCGGTGGTCTCCAGCTCGACCATGGCCGCGTCGACCCTCTCGTCCCTGGGCTGCTTCCAGTACCCTCCGCGCAGCAGCTGCCGGAAGACCAGGGTCGTCGCGATCGCGGTCAGCGGGCCGAGCACGAAGCCGTAGAGGAGCCAGGTGCCGAGCGGGATACCCATCAGTCCGGCGATGGAGACGGCCGCCAGGCCGGGGACCACGAAGACGTACCCGGCGAAGATCCCGGTTCCCAGCGCACCGGCCATGAGCGGCAGTCCGATCGGGCCGATGTAGGGGCCGGTCGACCGCGCCACCGGCGCGGCCAGGACCACCTGCACGTCCACGTAGATGGACGGGAAGATCGTCGACATCGCCGCGGTCAACGCGTACGGGAGCCGCCGCGCCCCGACGCCGTTGACCAGCAGGGTCACCATCTTCTGGAAGGCACCCATCGCATGGAGCAGCGCGCCGATGAGCACGCCGAAGCCGATCAGCAGCCCGACCTCCGCCATGATCTCGCCGAAACCGCTGGCGATCGCCTCGATCGTGGCGGTGAAACCCACGCCGGTCGCCAGGCCGAGGTACAGCGAGCCGATGACCAGGGAGATCACCGGGTCGACCTTCAGCCAGATGATCAGCACGACGATCACGACGATCGCGATCACGGTATGCAGGATGACCATGACGTGCTCCTATCGAAAGGCCGAGCGACGGAGTCCTGCGTCGTCACCCGCACGAGGAGCACACCTTCTGTCTGCGGCGGTGTCAGTGTCAAGGCGTGGACCACGGCGTCGTTGGACGGCCTCCCCCGGAGAGGGTGACAGGACCGTGGCCGTTCCGCCGCGGAGCGCACACTGTCCTCCAGGAACCGAGCGGCACAGGGAATGCGTGACGGGCCGGCGTGCCGCCCATGACGATCCGGGGAGGGGCGATGAGCACCGAGCAGTCGGCGTCCGACCGTGAGGAGTTGATCCGGCTCCGCGCCGAGGTCGCGGCGCTGCGGGCCGCCCAGGAGTCCAGCACCGGGACGGCCACCCGGCCGGGCGCCGGCTGGACGTCCCGGCTCCGCACGATCGGCGCCACGATCCTCATCATCCTGGGCTCCATCCTCGCGCCGCTGTCGGTCGTGGCGACCTGGCTCGACACCCAGGTCACCGACACGGACGCCTACGTCGAGACCGTCGGACCCCTCATCGAGGACCCGGCCCTGCAACAGGCACTGTCCCGGACGATCACCGCGCGGGTCTTCGAGGAACTCGATGTCCCAGGAGTGACCCAGACCGCGCTGGAGTCCCTGACCGCTCGCACCGACCTGCCGCCCCGGGTTGAAGACCGCATCACCGGACTGGCCGTGCCGATGACCGAGGGCGTCCAGACCTTCCTGCAGGACCAGGTCCTGCGGGTCGTCTCCTCTGACCGGTTCGCCACCGTGTGGGCGGAAGCGAACCGGGCCGTGCACGCCCAGCTCGTCGCCACCCTCACCGGCCAGACCCGTGAGGGTGTGGAGATCACCGACGGCCAGGTGGCGCTCGACATCGCACCGTTCGTCGAGGTCGTCAAAGAGCGCCTGGTCGACCGCGGCATCGGGGTGGCCGCACGGATCCCGGAGGTCCACACGTCCTTCGTCCTCTTCGAGCTGCCCAACCTCCCCGCCGCCCAGCGCGCCTTCGCGGTGCTGAACGCGCTGGGCGCGGCCCTGCCCTTCGTCGCCCTCGCCGTGCTCGCGAGCGGCATCCTGCTCGCCCGCGGCCGCCGCCGCGCGGCGATCGGCGCGGGACTGGGGGTCGCGGCGGGGATGCTCCTGCTGGGGACGGCGGTGCTGATCGCCCGGGAGGTGTACCTGGGATCCATCCCCCCGGACCTGCTGCCCCGGGAGACTGCGGCGGCGGCGTTCGACACCGTCGTCCGGTTCCTGCGGACGAGCATGCGCGCCGTGTTCGTGCTGGCGCTCGTCCTCGCTACGGCGGCCTACCTGACCGGCCCGTCCGTCGCCGCCACCACCCTGCGCAGGGGCATCGCCTCCGGGTTCGACGGCCTGCGCGCCGCGACCGGTCGCCCGGGAGGCCTGGCCGGGGAGCGCGTGGGCCACGCGCTGGCCTCCTACCGTCGCCCGTTGCGGATCGGTGTCATCGCCCTGGGCGCGTTCATCGTCATCGTCATGGACCGGCCGAGCCCCGCCGTCATCGTGACCGTCCTGCTCCTCGTGCTGCTCGCGCTCGTGGTCATCGAGGTGCTTGCCGCACCGGCGCCCGCCACGGCCGATCAAGATGAGGCTCCGGCCACCGCCACCCGGTCCGGGGGTGGACGGGACCCCGACGCAGTGCCGGCGCCGAGCACGCCCACCCGGGACTCCGGCGCGGCAGGCCCTCCGACGTGACCCACCGGCAGGACAACCCCGGTGATGACAGGTGATGACATGGGCACCTTCGGCCCCTGGAGCATACCCACGTGCCAGTCGGGTACCCCGCACGCGTGTGACCGTGCGGGCACCTCCATACCGTGGTGATCGGCGCGCCATGGTGGCGCGACGGGCCGTCCTTGCCCAGGTCAGGACGGCGTCTGCGCATGTCTTCAGTCGTGCCCCGCTGCCCATTCGCCCATCGGCGCCGCGATGGACGGAACCATTATGCGACCGGAGCGCCAGGCACCCATCTGTCCGAGAGGAAACCGCGTTCGTGAAGTCCAGCAACCGCACCGTCATGGTCCTCGTCCTGGCATCCGCCGTGCTGGCCGCTTCCGGGTGCGCCACGGGCAGCGCGACGGCCCAGCCGCAGCCCACGGTCACCGTGACCGCCGCCGCCCCCGCCCCGGAATGGACCCGGACCGTGAATCCCGACTGGGAGTTCCTGACCGTGGTCCGGGACAGCGGCATGGTGTTCACCCAGGACTGGGAGGCAGACCTGGAGGCCGCGGGCCTGGACCTGACGCAGACCGATACCTTCCAGCTGCGCAGCCAGGTGTGCGGGAGCGCGATGAACGACGGCACGGGGGACTACAACCCGGCGAGCCAGACCCACAGGTTCTGGCTGTCCTCGTTCTATGACGAGGTACGCCGGGCCGGCCGGGGCGATGCCTGGGACGTCCCCCGCACGGTCGCCTACCACCACTGTCCGTCGCGGTTCGCCGCCGTCAACGCCGTGGAGGAACTGGAGTCCCGGTCGCGCTGAGTGCCGCGGCGGGGTGAGCGGGGCCGCTCAGCCCTCGCAGTCGGTGCAGTAGAGCATGCCGTTCTTCTCCTTGGCGACCTGGGACCGGTGGCGGACCAGGAAGCAGGAGGCACAGGTGAACTCATCGGCCTGGGCGGGCAGCACCCGGACCATCAGTTCCTCGCCGGACAGGTCGGCGCCGGGCAGCTCGAAGCCCTCGGCGGCCTCCGTCTCGTCGACGTCGACGGCCGCGGACTGGGTGTCCGTGCGGGTGCTCTTCAGTTCCTCGATCGAGCTCTCGGACAGCTCGTCCTCGTTCTTGCGTGGCGCGTCGTAATCGGTGGCCATCGGGGTCTCCTCACATGCGGCAGGGGGTGGCCAGGAGAGCTGGCTCTAACACCGCCCGCCTGAAACACCCGGAGGGGCTCACATATTCCGCGAGCGGACCGGCGGCTTCACCCAGGCGTCCACCATCGCCCGTCCCCGGACGCACGGAGATCGACGGACCGGACCCGGACGTCGGGTCCGGCCTGTCGTCCAGGCCCGGGGAACAGGTGTCCGACCCCGCCCGCGGCAGGCTCAGCCGGCCAGGGGATCGGACACCCGGATGAGCTTCCTGTTGGCGAATTCCTCGATGCCCAGGGGGCCGAGCTCACGACCGTAGCCCGAGCGCTTGACTCCCCCGAAGGGCAGGTGCGGTTCTGACTCGGTGTTGCTGTTGATGAAGACCATGCCGACGTCGAGGCGCCGGGCGACGTCCTGGGCCTGCACCGGATCGGCACCGAAGACCGCCGCGCCCAGCCCATAGGGGGAGTCATTGGCCAATTCGACCGCAGCGTCGGCGTCGGCGACCTTGTACACGGACGCCACCGGCCCGAAGGCCTCCTCGTGCCACAACCGGCTCTGCCGCGGGATGTCGGTGAGCAGGGCCGGTGTCAGGAAGAACCCCTCCCCGCGTGCCTCGCCGCCCACGTGGAGTGTGGCCCCCTGGGCGACCGCGTCCTCGATCTGTTCCACGAGTTCATCCCGGGCCGCCGAGGATGACACCGGGCCGAGGCCCGTGTCACGCTGCGCCGGGTGCCCCACGCGGACATCGGTGAAGCGCTCCTTGAGCCCGGTGACGAACCGGTCGTAGACCTCCTCGACGACGATGAACCGCTTGGGCGAGGTGCAGGCCTGACCCGCGTTCGCCAACCGCCGGCTCGCCGCCGCCTCGATCGTGTCCTCCAGGCGGACGTCGTCGAGGACGATGAAGGGGTCGGACCCGCCGAGCTCCAGGACGACCTTCTTCAGGTGGCGGCCCGCCTGCTCCGCCACGATGGCTCCCGCCCTCTCGCTGCCCGTCAGTGAGATCCCCTGGACCCGGGGGTCCGCGATCACGGTGGAGAGCTGGTCATGCGTGGCGAAGAGGTTGATGTAGCACTCGCGGGGCAGCCCCGCATCGCGGAGGATGTCCTGGATGATGAGCGCGGACTGCGGACAGTTGGCGGCGTGCTTGAGCAGCACGGTGTTGCCCAGCGCCAGGTTGGGAGCGGCGAAGCGGGCGACCTGGTAGTGCGGGTAGTTCCAGGGCATGATCCCCAGCAGCACGCCCGTCGGCTGCAGGTGGACCTCAGCCGTGCCCGTGCCCACCGGAAGGCGGCGTGGTGCGAGGAACTGTTCGGCGTTGGCGGCGTAGTAGTCGAAGATGTCCGCGGACACCGCGATCTCTCCCAGCGCCTGGTCGATCTGCTTCCCCATCTCCAGGGTGATCAGCTCGGCCAGCTCCTGGGCGCGCTCGCGATAGATCCCGGCCACGCGATGCAGGATGGCCACACGCTCGCCCAACGGGGTCTCGCGCCACCGCGGGTAACCCCCGTGGGCTGCCTCGAGCGCCGCCTGCACCTCGTCATCGGCCGCGGCGTCGAAGCGCGCGACGACCGTGTTGGATGACGGGTCGAGGGTTTCATAGGTGGTCGGCATGGAGGGGCTCCGTTTCATCGAAGGCTGGGGCGCTGCACACGGGAATGCCGCGCGTGACCGGCATCACAGGCGGCGTGCGCCCAACATAACATCTGTTCATGGTGTTTAGATAGGGCCCGGATCAACGGCCTCCGGGGAGCCCGACCGCCGTGCCCGTCGACCCATGATGCGCCAGCTGCGCGGGCTGTGACCCCGGGGGTCGCTCCGGCCGTTCGCTCGCCCCTCGACGAAACTTATCCTCTACGAGTATTCTTTTACTCGGATCTTCTGCCACGTTCAGAGGCGTCCCGCCCACCGCGCGCGCACGGCCGGTCACGGCAGGCGGGCTCCGCCCATGACCTATCCTCGGTGGTACCCACCCGTCGCCCTCGGACTCCCGCGGCGGACCGCACCCCCGTCGACATGTCTACCGAGAGGAACAGGTTGGCTTCCGAGTCGAGTGGCCTGGACCCGGCCCACGCGCCGACCGCTCCGGTGCGCGTGATCGCCGACCGCACTGCCTTGAGAGACCACATCTACCGCGCCCTGCCTGAGGTCGACCGTGCCGAGGCGATCGCCAACCGGCTCCGGGACTCCATGTCCGTGGGACTGCTGACGGAGGGTGATCGCCTCCCCAGCGAGCTCGAGATGGCCGAGTCCTTCGGCGTCTCACCCACCACGGTGCGCGACGCGCTGGCCACCCTGCGCGCCGAGGGCCTGGTGGACACCCGCCGGGGCAGGCATGGGGGCACGTTCGTGGTGTCGCTGCCCGAGGTCTCCACCGGCGCGATGAGGGAGCGGCTCTCCGCCCTGTCCGTCGTGGAGCTCCGTGACATCGGCGATCATCGGGCGGCCGTCTCGACCGCGAGCGCCCGGCTGGCGGCGTCGCGGGCCGTGGAGAGCGACCTGGAGCGGTTTCGCAGGCTGGTCAGCGCGCTGGCCGCAGCACAGGACCCTGCGGCCAGGGCTCGCGCGGACAGCCGCATCTGGCTGGAGCTGGCCGTGATGGCGCAGTCCCGGCGCCTGCTCGGACTGGAGCTGCAACTGCAGCTGGAGATCGGTGAGCTGCTGTGGGCGCCCGTCGGTTCCCCGGGCGACCACCGCACGGCCCTGGAACCCCTGCAACAGCTCGCGGACGCCCTCGAACGCAGGGACGCGGAGGCGGCGGCGCTGGTGACCGGCCGGCGGATCGCGGCGGACACCTTCCACATGATCGACCAGAAGCTGACGCTTGCCCTGCGCGGAGCCCAGGAGGACGGATCCCATGACCGAGCTTGACGATGTCAGGTCCCTGCGTGAATCCCTGGCCACCGAGTTCGACGACCTGTACGCCGACCTGGAGCACATGGCGGAGGCCGTACGGGCCGCGGTGGCCTCCCCCGGCCCCGTCGGGGGCACGGACCGGGTGGGCCCGTTCGACGACGATCAGCTGCGGGCCATGCGGGACCAGGCCATCGGCCTGCTGTCGCGGCGGAGGATGGCCGATGGCGCGGGCTTCATCTTCGACCCGGACCGGATCGCCATCGCCGAGCAGCTCATCCAGTGGCAGGTGCGCAGCCAGGCGGGCGGGTTCGAGCCGTACGGATTCGTCTACGACACCGACTCGACCGAGTACTACGACTTCATGCGACTGCCCTGGTTCGAGACCCCGCGCAGAACGGGTGGCCCCACGCTGGCAGGGCCCTACCTGGACTACCTGGGCGTGGACGACTACGTGCTCACCGCCACGGTGCCCATCACCGGCGGCGGGGTGTTCGTGGGGGTCGCCGGCGCGGACATCCCGGTCAGCACCCTCGAGCGCATCGTGCTGTCCCGCTGCCGGGGACTGGACGTCGCGGTGGCCCTGGTGACCGCCGAGGACAGGATCGTCTGCTCGAACTCCGCGCACTACCTGCCCGGCGACCGGCTCCCGCAGGGCCCGGAGACCGGCACCCGGATGAGCCTGCCCACCCGGGTGCCGACGCTGGCCGTGCAGTGGGGCGCGGAGCGGTCCGCCTGAGGGCGCGGCGGGATCAGACCCGGGAACGGGACCGGGCCCGCGCCTGATCCAGGAAGGCGTTGAAGAGCAGCAACCGGTCGTCTCCGGCGCCATCGCTGTCCTCGGGGTGCCACTGCACGCCGACGATCCACGTGTTGTCCACGCGCTCCGTCGCCTCTACGACACCGTCCAGGGCCCGGGCCGCGACCCGCAGTCCGTCCCCGACGCGGTCGACGGCCTGGTGGTGGCCACTGCGTACCGTGAGCCGCTCACGCCCGTAGGCCTGATGCAGTCGGGTGTCCCGCGCCAGCTCGACCTGCTCGTCGAGGAACATGGGCGCGCCCTCGGTACCGTGGTGGAGCGTCCCCGGCTGCAGGTCCCGGACCAGCGTCCCCCCGCACGCCACGTTCAGCAGCTGGGAGCCGCGGCAGACCGCCAGCAGGGCCGCGTCGTCCTCGATGGCGCCCTGGATCATCCTCAGCTGCCGCTCGTCCGAGCGGGGATCACGGCCGAACTCGTTCGGGATCGGTTCGTGGACGCCGTAGAACGCGGGATCCACATCGCCACCGCCCAGGACGATGACCCCGTGCGCGCGGCGGATGAGCTCGTAGTCCGGCTCCTCCTCGGCGCTGACGTCGACCAGCGCGGGCCGGGCCCCCGCGTCGCGCAGTTCCTCGAGCGTGAGCCGGGTGAACCGCTGGAGCAGCCCGTACGTCTCCTCCGTCTGGCCCGGGAGGTTCAGCTGGGCCACCACGGCGATGTCCACGTCCGCGTGCGGCAGTTCCAGGGGCGAGGGCAGGACGTCCTGCGGCCTCAGTACCAGGTCGTCGGTGGCGGTCATGCGACCGGGTCCTCCTGTCGTCGGGGCCGGAGCGGCCGGGTCGATTGATGCTGACGATACGGCGTCGGCGCGGCCCCCCGGGCGTGGCCGGGAATTGCCCTGGCATCGCGGCGGTTGCGGGCGGCCTCCACCACCCAGTCGAACAGCGCCTGGTCGGTGTGCACCGTCCGCGCGCGGTCCTCGGGATGCCACTGGACCGCGACGATCTCGAGGCTGCGGTCCTCGAGCGCCTCCACGCATCCGTCGGGGGCACGCGCGACGACCTCCAGCCCGTCCCCGATGCGGTCCACCGCCTGGTGGTGGTAGCTCGACACGTCCACCCCGGAGGCTCCGCCCAGGGCCGTTCCCAGGCGGCTGGCCGGGTCGACCACGATGTCGTGGACGGTGCCGGTGTGCTGCAGCGCCTCGGTGGGCCAGTGCTGCACCAGGGTGCCTCCGCGCTCCACGTTCCACAGCTGCATGCCCCGGCAGATGAGCAGGCTGGGCACCCCGGACTGCTCGGCCCAGGCGATCGCCCGGGCGTCGGCGTCGTCCTGTCCGCGGAAGTCGGTCAGGGTCAGCCCCTCGGCGGCCGGCTGACCGTAGCGCCCCGGCTGGATGTCCGAACCGCCCGGCAGCACCAGGCCGTCGATGAGGTCCCACCGGCTGAAGGCACGGCCGGGGAAGACCAGCACGGGCTCGCCACCGGCCCGGACAATGGCCTCCAGCACGGCGTTGGCCACCACGGAACCGGAGAAGCGCAGGCCCCGGATCTGGTCGGACCACATGGCCGGCACCGCAATGAGCGGAGGCCGCGCCTCGTCGGGGTGGACCTGCCCGCTCATGACGGCCTGCCCTCGTGCAGCGGCTGGGGGAAGGGCAGGTGCGGCATCCACCGGTCCCAGGCCGCCTCGAGGCGGCCCGAGGCGATGACCCGCGCGAGCGCCTCGTCCAGCAACCGCAGCAGGTCCGGCCGGTCCTTGGCCACGCCCACCCCCCAGGGGTTGCGGGTGGGTGCGGTGAAGGCGATCCGGAAGTCCGGGTCCTCACCCAGGGGCACGGTCACGACGTCGTCGTCCACCATCGCGTCCACGCTCCCGTCCCGGACGGCACGGATCATGTCACCGAACACGTCGTCCGTGGAGGCGAACGGCACCAGGACCGCTCCGGGGAAGGTCTCCGCGAGCCGCATGTTGGCGCTGCCCTCGATCGCCGCGACCCGGCGCCCGGAGAAGTCCTCCGGGCCCTGCGCCGGGTCGTCTGCACGCACCAGCACCGACTCGTTGAAGATGGCGTACGGTCGCGTGAAGTCCACCTGCTCCTGGCGGGAGGGGATGATCCCCTGGCCGCACCAGACGGCGTCGGCACGCCCGTCCCGTACGGCCGTGAGCATCTGGTCCCACGGCAGCACCGTCCACTCGATCGACACCCCGGCCTCCTGGGCGACCAGGGCCGCCGCGTCCGGTTCGTAACCGGTCCTCGTCCGTCCTCCGTCCGGTGAGAGGTCGAACAACGGGTGCGCCTCCGAGTCGATACAGGCCAGGCGGAGCACTCCCCGCTCCAGGGCGCCCGCCGACGCTACCGCCACGGCGTCCTGGTGAGTCGTCCGGCTCACGGGATCGCCTGCCAGTACTGCTGGTACTCCCACTCGGTGACCGCGCCGCAATAGCGGGCCCACTCGTCGGACTTGGTGTCCAGGAGCAACTGGACCAGGTCCTGCGGCAGGCTGCGCTGGATGTACTCATCGGTGCGGAACGCCTCGATGGCCTCACCGAGGGACAACGGCAGGGCCTCGCCCCGCACGCCCGGCGCCGGCGGCTCGATCCGGTTGCCGATGCCGTCCGCGATCGAGGCGACCAGCAGGGCATGGGACAGGTAGGGGTTGACGGCCGCGTCCGGCACGCGGACCTCGGCGCGGCCGTTGGCCGAGATGCGCACGAGGCTGGCGCGGTCGTCCAGGCCCCAGTCGGCCCGCGCCGGGGCGAACTGGCCCGGGTCCCAGAAGCGCTTGTAGGAGTTGACCGTGCTGGCCATCACGAGCATCATGCCCGGGGCGTGCTTCAGGATGCCCCCGATGGCCCACCGCCCCAACTGGGACATGTGCAGTTCCTGGACGCCGTCGATGATGAAGGTGTTCTCA
Source organism: Citricoccus sp. (assembly GCF_035445025.1). Classification (NCBI taxonomy): domain Bacteria; kingdom Bacillati; phylum Actinomycetota; class Actinomycetes; order Micrococcales; family Micrococcaceae; genus Citricoccus; species Citricoccus sp. The sequence continues at coordinate 66,951 of NZ_DAOMPX010000001.1, forward strand.
CCCTCCTGGTCCCACAGGCTGATGTTGTGGTGGCAGCCGTTGCCCATGGAGCCCAGGTACGGCTTGGGCATGAAGCTGGCCTCGACGTCGAATTCGCGCGCCACCTGGGAGCAGATCTGCCGGTAGGTCACCAGCCGGTCGGCGGTCAGCTCGATGTCGTCGAAGTTCCAGTTGAGCTCGATCTGTCCCTGGTCCTCGTAGTCGCCCTCGATCATGTCGAAGCCGAGCGCATCGGCGTACTCCTCGATCCGCTTGTAGATCGGACGCATGGTCTCCAGGTTCTCGACCTGGTAGGCGGGGCTGTGGCCGGGGACCAGCACGGGCTTGATGGTGTCCCCGCGCCAGGTCATCTCCGGTTCGGTGCCGGACTTCATGGTCAGCCCGAAGGTGTCCTTCAGCAGCTGGTGGGTGCGGTGCATGTTCGCCCGCGCGTCCACGGCGAGCGGGCGCCCCCCCACGACCGGCAGGTGCGGCGGCTCGTAGGCCGCGCAGAAGATCCGGCCGATCTCGGGGTCCCAGGGCAGTTGCTGGAAGGTCTCGGCCTGGGGCAGGGCGACGAACTCCTTGGCCTCGACCCCACCGCCGATCAGGTTGCCGAAGATGTCGGTCTGCAGGTCGGACAACGCCGTGCGATGGAAGCTGATGCCCTTCTCCAGGTTGCGCACGATGTGCTTGGCCGGGACCATCTTGGCCACCGTCCGGGAGTGCAGGGTGGGGAGCATGTAGTAGAGGTACTTCACCCCGGACCGTTCGATCTGCTCGGTGATCCGGGCCACCGTCTCCTCGGCCAGGTTCGCCTGCTGGTGCCGGGCGAAGGCGTCGTTGTCCTGGAGCAGGGTGCCCACGCGCTCCTGGTAGAGCTCGGTGAGGTTGCAGCCGTTGGTCCTGGCGGTGTGGTCCAGCAGGTCCAGGTGGGGCTCGACGCCCACGGTGCGGTCGATGGTGTCAGTCATGGTCTTTCCGATCTGTTCAGCGGAGCCCGGACGGGCACCGCAGGGGTCAGGAGGCGACGCCGACGGTCTCGGCCGTCCGGTCGGATATCGGGGTGGGCTGCCCGAGCAGCTTGCGGAAGTGCACGAGACGCCCGGCCGGCAGGCCGATCGTCACGACACCCACCGCGAGGCCGTCACGGTCGTAGCGGATGACCACGCCGTCCTCGACGGCGTCGAGTGATCCCTCGAGCACCGCCAGGCCCGTGGCCCGGTGGGGTGCGCCGATGCCCTGGATGCGGATGCCGAACTGGTCGCTCCAGAAGCTGGGGACGGCCGCGTAGGCTGCCGGCGGTTCGGAACCGGTGAGGTCCGCGACGAGCGTCCTGGCCGCCGTCTTGGCCATGTCGATGGCACCCTGCCAGTGCTCGACCCGGCGCATCTCGCCCTCGGCCCACGGGTCCTGGTACCGGGCGATGTCCCCGAGTGCGACGGTGTGCCCCGCCCCGGCCACGCGCAGGCGATCGTCCACGACGACGCCGTCGGTCAGGTCCAGTCCGTTGCCCTCCAGCCACTCGGTGTTCGGCACCGAGCCCACGGCCTCGACCACGACGTCCCCCTGGATCTCGGTCCCGTCCGCCAGGCGCACCCCGGCCGCGAGGGCCGGGCCACCGTCGTCCTGGATGCCCTCGGCGGTGAGGTATTCCTCCACCGAGTGCCCGGTGACGATCTGGATCCCCCGGCCGACCAGCCAGTCGCGCATGATGACGGAGACCTCTTCGCCGAGGACCCGGTGCATCGGGCCACGGGATCCCTCCACGAGGTGGACCTCGCATCCCAGCTCGCGGGCCGTGGCCGCGACCTCGCAGCCGATGAACCCGCAGCCGACGACCACGACGCGGGCTCCGGGGCGCATCTGCCGGTGGAGGCCGAGGGCGTCCTCGAGGGTCCGCACCACGTGGCGACCGACCGTGGGTCCGGGGACGTGCAGCCGGCGGGGCCGGATGCCGCTGGCGATCACGAGGCCGTCATAGGCCAGCTGCTCCCCCGAGGCCAGGGTCACCGTCTGGCCCTGGAGGTCACTGGCCACCACCCGGACGCCCAGCCGCCAGTCCACCGTCTCCATGGTCGGACGCTGGCGCAGTGCCACCGTCGCCAGTGCGTCCTCGGGCGAGCCGGGATGCGCCAGCAGCTCCTTGGAGAGGGGTGGCCGGTTGTAGGGAGGGTGGACCTCCTCGCCGACCACGGTGATGGCCCCGTCCCAACCGGCGGCGCGGAGCTGCTCGGCGGCCCGGAGCCCTCCCATGGAGGCCCCGACGACGACGATGCGCGGTTCCTGGTGCTCACTCACGGCTCACTGGTCCCCTTTGAGGAAGATCGCCTGGACCGGGCAGACGTCCATGGCGTCCTCGATGTACTCCAGTTCGCCCGCGGGAAAGCCCTCGGTGTACTGGAGGATGCCCTCCTCGTCCATCTCGAACGTGTTCGGTGCGGCGATGGCGCACTGCCCGTGGTTCTCGCACAGGGTGCGGTCGACCCAGACCTTCATGCTCTGCTCCTCGTCTCGGGGGGCGCGTGCCGCCTCGCGGCTGCTGTCAACGTGTGTCGTGCTCATGGATCTGTTCCTCTGGGGGTGTCCGGTGCGTCGGGCTCAGGCCGTCTGCTGCCCGTCGGCCGTGGTGGCACGGCGGTCGAAGGCGATGGTCAGGCGGACGGGACCGGTGTTGCCGGAGTCCGGCATCCACTCGTCCCCGCCCGGCACCACGCTCAGGTTGGTCAGCCGGGTGGCCAGTGCCGGCAGGGCGGCCTGCATGTCGGAGCGGGCGACGAAGTGGCCCAGGCAGTGGTGCACGCCCCCACCGAACGCGTAGTGGGGCGCGTGTTCGGCCTCCAGGTCGATGCGCTCGGGGTTGGCGAACTTCTCCGGGTCGGTGCCCGAGGCGTAGGTGAACATGTGCACCGTGGTGCCCTGTTCGAAGACCAGCCCCTTGTGCTCGAAGGCCTCGGCCACCTCACGGGTCACCCAGCGGGTGGTGGGGTTGACGCGCAGGGACTCCTCGACGGCGGCCTTGGCCAGTTCCCGGGGCCGCTCGGCGAGCAGTTCCCACTGGTGCGGTTGACGGATGAAGGACTGCATCGCCAGCCCGAGCTGGTTCCGGGTCGTGTCCATGCCGCCGAAGATCAGCAGCACCAGCAGGTTGCGCAGTTCCGGGTCGGTCAGCCGGTCGCCCTCGCGGTTGGCCTCCACGAGCCGGGTGACGAAGTCGTCCTTCGGGTTCTGCTGGCGGTCCGAGATCAGGCGTTCCGCGTACTCCTGCAGCTCGACCAGGGCGGCATCGACCTCGTCGATCTCCTCCTTGATCGTCACGCCGAGGGCGGCCCCCACGGTGGAGGCCAGGCGGTTGATGGTCCCCCACTCGGATTCGTCGATCCCGAGCATGATGCACAGCACCCGCGTGGCGAAGGGGGCGGCGAAGCCCTCCACGAACTCGACCTGGCCGTCCTCGATCCAGCCGTCGATCAGCTCGTTGGCCAGCGACTCGAAGCGATCCCCGAGAGCGGCGATCTTGCGCGGGGAGAAGGCCGGGTTGGCCAGCCGGCGGATGCGGTGGTGGTCCTCCCCCTCCAGGACCAGCAGGTTGCGCTTCCACCAGTCGTGGAAGACGCCGCTGTGCACGCCGTTGTGCTCCGGCCAGGCCGCCGAGCCCTGGATCAGCTTCGGGCTCTTCATCAGCGACGAGACGTCCTCGTAGGACAGGACGGCCAGGCCGTAGTTGGTCCGGGCGTACCAGTTCGCGTCCCGGGCGTCGCGGACGGCCTCCGAGGCCATGGCGAAGTGCGGGTCCGACATGTCCAGGTACGGGACGTCGTGGGCGGTGGTGAGGGTCATGGGGTGGTCCTTTCGGGTGCCGGTCTCAGGACGGGTCGGGGGTCAGCGAATCGGGTGCCGACGCCTGCGCGCCGGCGTGGAGTCCGTCCCGGGGAGAATCGCGGTGCGGATAGGGATGGGGCGTGCCGCCGTCGATGCGGACCGCCATGTCGACGATCTCCTCCGTCGGCGAGATCGGTTCGGCGTAGTCCCGGCCGTCCGCCAGGCTGGCGGGCTCGTTGAGGTAGGGCCGGGCCGAGGTCATGTAGACCAGGCCCACGACCAGGACGACGATGGCGACCAGGGCCACCAGCCAGGCCTCGTACCAGACGGCACCGGGGATCGGCTGGACGAGGGTGAACATCGCGAACAGCTGATAGGCCAGGGCGACGCAGCCGACCACGATGCCCCAGAGGCCCATCCGGAAGTGACCGCTGGGCTGCCAGCCCTTGAACCGGGCACGGAGGTAGGCGGCGACCACGGAGGCGAAGGCCAGGTAGATGCCGAGGGCGGCGAAGGACACGATGGCGAGGAGGGCATCCGCACTCAGCAGTGAGATCACCACGAACGCGGCCGGAAGGAGTCCGGCGGCCGCCAGCGAGTACGGCGGGACGGCGCGGCGCTCGCTGAACCGGCGCAGCAGCGCGGAACCCGGCAGCTGCCGGTCCCGGCCCATCGAGAACAGCAGTCTCGAGGCCGCTGCCTGCAGGGAGATGGTGCAGGAGAGGTAGGAGACCAGGACGACCACGAGCACGATCTTGAATCCCTGCGCGCCGAAGACACTGAGGAACAGCTCGCCGATGGGATCCGTGGCGGTGCCGTCCATCACGGCGCGGAAGTCCGGGATGGCGAGGATGAGGCCCAGCGCGATGAACATCGAGGCGATGCCGCCGATGTAGACGGTCATGCGCATGGCCTTGGGGATGACCCGGCCCGGGTCCACGACCTCCTCGGCGACGTCCCCGTTGGCCTCGAAGCCGTAGTACAGGTAGATGCCCATGATGGCCGCGCCGATGAAGGCCATCGCGAAGGGCGCGTCCCCCTGCAGGTCGGCCGGCCGGAAGTCGGTGAACAGCACGGACAGGTCGTGCTTGCGGGCGCCGATGAGCAGCCAGGCCCCGATCACGACGGTCGCGACGATCTCGGCGACGAAACCGAAGAAGGCCACCTTGGACAGCAGCTTCGTGCCGCCGTAGTTGATGAGCGTGGCGATCACCAGGATGCCCAGGGCGAGCATGACGTTGGCCAGCGGGGACATCTCCACCTCGAGCAGGCTGCCGAGGAAGGGGCCCGCGCCGTAGGCGACCGAGGCGATGGTGGCACAGATGGCGACGGCGTAGACCCAGCCGCTCATCCATCCCCACTTGCGGCCCCAGAGCTTGCGGTTCCAGGGGTAGATTCCACCGGCGATCGGGTACTGGGAGACCACCTCCCCGAAGACCATGGCGACCAGGAGCTGGCCGAAGCCGGCGATGACGAGCCACCAGAAGGCCGGTGCACCGGAGATCGCGATGGCCGCACCGATCGTGGTGTAGACACCCACGACGGGAGAGAGGTAGGTGAACCCGAGGGCCAGGTTGCCCCAGAAGCCCATTTCGCGCTTGAACTCGCTGCGGTACTCCTGGGGTTCGTCGGCGACCGGCAGTGTCGGTGCGGATCCTGCGGGAGAATGATCCATGTTCAGTCCTTTGCCTGGAGCCGTTGGACGGCTGAGACGGTGAAAAGCTGCAGGGCGCGGGGATTCGCGCTTCCCCGGATGACCTCGTCGACGGCGTGCCCGCCGGTGGAGGTGCGTGGATTCAATAAACCAAAGGTGTGTTTCTACTAGAGGTCTGCGTGTTTCCTCCCGGTTAAGAGGTCACCGCCCACGTGTGGCGGGCAGTGTCCAAGAGGCCGGGAATCCCAGCAACGAGGCGGGTCTGAAGGGGTGTTTCCTCACAGCCTGTCCGGTTGCCGGGCGAAATGTGATGCGAGCCACATTCCGAACCATGGGGAAATACTAACAGTCTTAGATGTTTACGCAAGGGGTGATTTTTCTCCTCGACGGGACACCCTGAGTGCTACTGCGTATCCAACCGGGGCCACCGCCCCGGGAACGCCGAGGGGGTTGTGCCCGGCGCATGATGCGCCCGGCACAACCCCCTCGGTGGAGCCCGCAGGATGCGGGTCAGTCTGCCCTCGCCCCCGTCACCCGCCGCGGTCCTCTCGGAGGCGGCGGGTGACGGGGCGACGGGAACTCAGCGGCTGGCGCCGCGGAGCGCGGCCTCCAGGACCTCGAGGCCGTCCTGCAACAGCTGCTCGTCGATGACCAGGGGCGGCAGGAGGCGGATGACGTTGCCATAGGTGCCACAGGTCAGGATCAGCACGCCCTCGGCCAGGCAGGCGGCGGCCACGGCCTTCGTGGACTCGGGATCGGGGTCGGTGGTGCCGGGCTTCACCAGTTCGATCGCGAGCATCGCCCCGCGGCCCCGGACGTCACCGATCGGGCCCTGCGCACCGCCCAGTTCCTCCGCCAGTGCACTCAGCCGGCCGACGACGATCGCCTCGATGGCCCGCGCCCGGGCGGAGAGGTCCAGTTCTCGCATGGTCTCGAGGGTCGCCAGCGCGGCGGCGCAGGCCACCGGGTTGCCGCCGTAGGTGCCGCCGAGCCCGCCGGGGTGGACGGCGTCAAACAGCTCGGCCCGGCCGGTGACCGCGGAGAGCGGCATGCCGCCGGCGATGCCCTTGGCCATGGTGATCAGGTCGGGCACCACGCCCTCGTGCTCAGAGGCGAACCAGGCCCCGGTGCGGCAGAAGCCGGCCTGGACCTCGTCGGCGATGAAGACCACGCCGTTCTCCCGGGCCCAGGCCGCCAGCGTGGGCAGGAACCCCTCGGCGGGAACGATGAAACCGCCCTCGCCCTGGATCGGTTCGATGATGATCGCCGCGGTGGACTCCGCCCCGATCTGCTTCTCGATCTGAGTGATGGCCCGACGCGCCGCCTCCGGGCCGGTCAGTCCGGGGTTCTCCTCGCGGTACGGGTAGCTCATGGGCATCCGGTAGATCTCCGGGGCGAAGGGGCCGAAGTGCGTCTTGTAGGGCATGGTCTTGGCGGTCAGGCCCATGGTGAGGTTGGTGCGCCCGTGGTAGGCGTGGTCGAAGGCGACCACGGCCTGGCGACCGGTGGCCAGGCGGGCGATCTTCACGGCGTTCTCCACGGCCTCGGCCCCGGAGTTGAACAGGGCCGTCCGCTTGGCATGGTCCCCGGGGGTCAACCGCGCCAGTTCCTCGGCCACCCTGATGTAACCCTCGTACGGGGTCACCATGAAGCAGGTGTGGGTGAAGCGGCCGGCCTGTGCCCCCACGGCCGCCGCCACCGCCGGTGAGGACGCGCCGACGCTGGTCACCGCGATGCCCGAGCCGAGGTCGATGAAGGAATTGCCGTCCACGTCCCGGATCACGCCGCCGTCCACGTCCTCGGCGAAGACCGGCAGGCTCGAGACCAGGCCACGCGGCACCACGGCATCGCGCCGCTCCTGCAGCTCGCGCGAGCGGGGGCCGGGGACCTCGGTGAGCAGTTCGCGGCGCTGGGGCAGCCGCGCGTCGAGGGTCGGGAGGGAGGGGGAAACGGTCAGGGACATGACAACCGGCCTTTCATGATGTGACGGCGCCCCGCGGTGGGCAGGGCGGACTCCTGGGGCGAGCCTAGACAGTGATCACGTGACGTAGTGCACAATCTCTCGGGCGGTGGTGTGCACGTGGCATAGTCCCACCGCCCGTCAGGCTGGACGACCCGGGCCCGGCCGGGACCGAAGGCCCGGTCCCTCGGTCACGTGCAGCGCGATCCAGAGGTCGGCACGCAACTGGGGGTCCTCCAGGGACCGCTGGAGCGCGCGCTCGGCGGACTGCAGCTGGTGCAGGAGGGTGTTCCGATGGACACCGAGCTCCTCGGCCGCCTGGCGCCGGTTGCCGTTGTGGGCCAGGAAGACGCGCAGGGTCTCCAGCAGTCGCTGCCCGGTGGGACCCTGCGCGGTGAGCGGGTCCAGGAGCTCGCGGGCCCAGGCCCGGGCGGCCTCCGCCGGCAGCAGTCCGGCGATCCCTCCCGCGGCCAGGTCGTCCCAGGAACCGACGCGGTGCTGCGCGGCGGTGCGCTCCAGCACGTGGAGCGCCTGGGTGTGACTGGTGGCGGCGGCGTCGACGGTCACGCTGCCCCCGATCCCCGCCCGCAGGCCCGCGGTGGCCACCACCTGGTGCAGCACCGACAGGTCCTCGGGGGTGTCCTCCACCAGCACGGGGGCCTCCTCCTCCGAGTCGTCGCGCGGCACCGGGGTCCCCATGAGCATCCGGTGACCGGTCCGGTCGGTATGGCCCTCGATCCGGCGGCCTGCCTCCCGGATGAGCTCGGGAGCCCCGCGCAGGACGCAGACGCGGATCCCGCGCGCCCCTCGGCCCCAGCCCTCGTCACCGGCCACCGAGAGCAGGGCGTCGCCGGCGCGGAGGTCACCGCCAAGCAGCAGTGCGACCGCACCGGCGCGGATCCGTCGGCGGGAGAGCTGCCGTTCCGCGGTCCGCTCGGCGTGCAGGGAGAGCAGGGCCACCGTGGTCGAGATGGTGCCCGACTGCGCCTGGTCGAGGGGGTGGGGCAGGACGACGACGAGGTATCCCTGGGGATCGCCGTGGACGCCCAGCGGGTGGATGACCACGGTGCCGTCCGGACCCGTCTCCCGGAGGGCTCCCCGCAGCCCGCCGTCGCGCAGGCGACCGATGAGCTGCGCGAGGGGGCGGTCGGTCGGCAGGGGCGGGATGGCGGGTGCGGAGCGCTCCTGGACGTCCCCGTCCGCGGTGCAGACGGCCGCCCACGCCCCGGGCAGCAGCGTGGCGAGGGTCCTGAGGACCTGGGTGGAGCCGTCGACGGCCGTGGCCGCCCGGGTCAGGGCGCGCTGATGGGCCAGGCTGGTCTCCAGTGCGGCGCGCTCCTCGGCCGCGCGCAGTTCCGCCACCGCCCGGATGACCTGCAGGAAGGTCGTCTTCTCCGGCACCGCGAAGAGCGTCAGTCCCGTGCCCCGGGCCGCCTCGATGAGGTCCTCGGGCACCTCCGGCCACGTCAGCCGCTGTCCCACCCCCATCCCGAGGGCGACGACGCCCCGGTCGTCGAGCCGCCGGACGTAACTGCTCCAGGACGGGCCGTCGGTGGGACTGGTGATCCCGGTGAACAGGACGATCTCCCCGCCGCTGAGGTACGGGGTGGGGTCCGTCAGCTCGGTCGTGGCGACCCAGGCCACCGCGCGGTTCATGACCCCCTCGACCAGGGTCTCCAGGCCCAGCTCCCCGAGGCGCAGCACCTTCTCGACGGTTATCAATGCCGCTTCCTCCCTGCTCGTCCTCGATCGTCCGGGCCCCCGGAGCCACGGGGGCGGTCACCGGTCGTCACGGTGACGACGGACCGTCCTGGCCCGATGCTAGTGCCCCCTCCAGTGGTCCTCCCCGCAGGTCCGCCGGTGCGTGTCCACCGGCCTTGCCCCGGCCCGGTGGCACGGGGGACGATGACCGCAGCAGGCCGCGACCACCCGCAGGTCATCCCCCGAACCCCGGAGGCCCCATGAGCCAGACGACCACCGACCCGGCGACGCCCACGGTCATGCCCGCCGCCTTCTTCGGCCACGGCAATCCCATGAACGCCCTGGAGACCAACCGCTACACCTCCGCGTGGAAGGCCTTCGGTGAGGCCGTGCCCACCCCGCGGGCCATCCTGGTGGTCAGCGCGCACTGGTACATCAACGCCACCGCGGTCACCGCCATGCCGGACCCGCGCACCATCCACGACTTCTACGGCTTCCCGCAGGAGCTCTTCGACGTCCAGTACCCCGCCCCCGGCCTGCCGGGGCTCGTCGAGGAGATCAGTGACACCGTCCACCCCACGTGGGTCGGCGCGGACGTGGACAGCTGGGGCATCGACCACGGCACCTGGTCCGTGCTCACCCACGCCTTCCCGGACGCCTCCATCCCCGTGGTCCAGATGAGCATCAACGCGGACAAGCCCCTGGACTACCACCTGCGGCTCGGGGCCGACCTGGCCCCGCTGCGCGAACAGGGCATCCTGATCATCACCAGCGGGAACATCGTGCACAACCTGCGCAGCATGGACTGGAGGCGCACCGACGACGGCTTCGACTGGGCGCACCGGTTCAACGAGGACGCCAAGGAACGCCTGCTGACCGATCCCACCGAGATGCCCACCCTGGACGCCCACGCGGACTGGAACCACGCGGTGCCCACCCCGGACCACTTCATCCCGTCCCTGTACCTGGCCGGGCTCGCGGGCGCCGCGGGCACAGGTGGCACCAGCGGCACCGGTGACACCGCGCAACCGGGCCTGGACGTGCTGGTGGACGGCTACTCCTACGGCTCGCTGTCCATGACGGCCTACACGCTGGGGCTGAACTGCCCGCCGTCGCCGGACGGCGGCGGCTCCTCCCAGCCGCCGGCCGACCTGCCACCGGACGGCTCGAACATCTGATGGACCCCGTCCCCGACGACGGCGCAGCCCCTGCCGCGGTCACCGCGCCGCCCAGCGGTACCCGCGCTCCGGACTTCTCCGTCAAGACCGCCCTCGAGGGTGAGCTCGTGCGCCTGGTGCCGGCCGTCCGCGAGCACGCCGCCACCCTGCACGGGCTGTTGTCCGATCCCGAGGTCGGGCGGCTCACCGGTTCGGTGCATTCCTCCGCCACCGGACCCGCGGCCGCCTCGCCGTGGAGCGTGGCACAGCTCGAGGAGGTTTACGATCGCTGGTCGCACGCGCGGGACCGCATCGTCTGGGCCATCCGGGAGCGGTCCTCCGGACGGATCGTCGGGGAGTCGGTGCTCAACGAGCTCGACGAGGACAACCTCTCCTGCGGTTTCCGGATCTGGATCTCCGGGGCCCGGGACCGCGGACTCGGCACCGAGGCGGTCCGGCTGACCCTCCGGCACGCCTTCGAGGCCCAGCACCTGCACCGGGTGGGCCTGGAGGTCTACGACTTCAACCCGCGGGCCCGGCACGTCTACGAGAAGGCCGGTTTCACCCACGAGGGCACGCTGCGCGAGGCCCTGCGGTTCGACGGGCAGTGGGTCGACTGCCACGTCATGGGGATGCTGTCCAGGGAGTGGTTCAGGTGAGCCGGAGGGTGGTCAGGCAGGTCGGGTCGTCGGCGCCGGTGGCGATGTCCGCCGTCGCGGTCCCGCCCTGCGCGCGGACCTCGATGGTCCCCTCGATGTTCGCCGGCAGCCAGAGGCCGACGAAGCCGTTGGCGTAGGTGGTGCGCTCCTCGTCCACCAGGACGGTGCCGTCCGCGCCGGTGACGGTCACGTGCACGGGGGTGTCCACGAGCTCGCCCTGGCAACCGGACAGGCTGTGGTGGAAGCAGTCGTGGGTGGTGGTCTCGTACGGCGCGACCGCCAGGTAGAACCGGTCCTGCGGCACGTCCAGGGCCGCCTGGCGGTCCTCGTCGGCCAGCACCACCTGGCCGGCGGTCACCGAGGCCGCGAGGCCCTTGTCCCGGTCCGCGTGCGTGGCGTCCAGCGCCTCCACGACCTCCTCCACGCTCCCGCCGTCGATGCCGTACTCGTCCAGCAGGGCCTCGGCCCCCGCGGGGTCCGTCGCCACACCGGGCGCGGCCGGCGCGGCCGCCGGGGAGGTGGCGGACGTGGTCCCGGGGCCGGCGTCGGGAGCCGAGCAGCCCGCCAGGAGCAGCAGTGCCGCGGCGGCCGCCAGGACCCGGGAGGTGGTACGCAACGAGGGAAGGGCAGCAGGCATACCCCTATTCTGCCCCCGGCCGAATCCTTTGGAGGCCTCCGGCGGGTGATGGAACAGTGGGCACCACGGCACGCACACCCCTGAGCGAAGGAGAACACCATGGCGAAGTACCTGATCATCGGCGGACACGGCAAGGTGGCCCTGCGCACCGCTCCCCTGCTGGCCCGGGAGGGCCACGAGGTCACCTCGGTCATCCGCAACCCCGACCACGCCGCGGACATCGAGGCGGCCGGCGCCACGCCGCTGGTGCTCGACGTCGAGACCGCCTCCCAGGACGAGCTCGCCCGGGCCTTCGCCGGGCACGATGGAATCGTCTGGGCCGCCGGGGCCGGCGGTGGCGATCCGGAGCGCACCTACGCGGTGGACCGGGACGCGGCCATCCGCTCGATGGATGCCGCCCAGCAGGCCGGCGTGACGCGGTACGTCATGGTGTCCTACCTCGGCGCCCGCCCGGACCACGGCATCCCGGAGGACGACTCCTTCTACCCGTACGCCACGGCCAAGGCGGCCGCCGACGAGCACCTGCGGAACTCGGCGCTGGACTGGACCATCCTCGGCCCCGGTGCCCTCACCACGGACGAGCCGACCGGGCGCATCCGACGGGCCACCGCCTCCACCGTCGGCGAGCTGCGGGACACCTCCCGTGGAAACGTCGCGGAGACCATCCGCGTGGCCCTGTCCACCGGGAACTCGATCGGCAAGCAGCTCGAGTACGTGGACGGCGAGGAGCCCGTCACCGCGGTCTTCGCCCAGGCGTGAGGCCCGCAGGCCCTCCACCGGAGACAACGGCCGCGCGCCGGTGACATCCTGAGGGACAACTCCCGTCCACCCGCCACAGTGGACCTCCCCGATCCAGGAGCACCCCCATGCCCCAGTTCATGATCTCCGTCTGGCATGCCCCCGGCACCCAGCTGCGGCCCCTCGGCCCCTATGACTCCGAGGAGGCCATGCACGCGGCGTTCCAGGCGGTCAGCGAGTTCAACGAGTTCCTCCAGGCCGAGGGGGCGTGGGTCTTCGCCTGCGGCCTGACGGCCCCCGAGGAGTCCTTCGTGGTGGCCGGGACCGAGGGCGCCGAGCCCACCGTGACGCCGGGTCCCCTTGCCGAGGCCTCGGAGCACCTGGGCGGACTGTGGGTCGTGGAGGTCGCGGTGGCGGAACAGGTCCACGACCTCGCGGCCCGGGCCTCCGCAGCCTGCGGCCAGCGGGTCGAGGTACGCCAGCTCCAGGGCTGAGCGCGCCCCCGCGCCTTCCGGTCCCGCTACCCGCCCGGTCGGAGCCCGGCCCTCGTGCTGCCGGTGCTCAGCCCCAGCCGCCCCACCAGGCCTCCAGGTCCGGGGACTCGCCCGTCGGCTCCCAGCCCAGTCCGGCCAGGTCCACCACGGTGGTCGGGGTCGGGTCCTCGGCCCCCCATCGCCGGCGGCGCCAGCGCGCCCGCGAACTGACCAGGGTGGCCACGACGCCGGCCGGCCCGGTGACCTCGATCCGGTCCCGGCCGGCCCGCTCGGCCGCCAGCAGCCGCTCCTGCACGGCGGCGGGATCCGGGCGCCCGGTTCCCCGCGCGGGACGGACCGGGCAGGTCACGGTGAGCAGCCAGTCCGGTTCCTCCCCCGCTCCCGGCTCCATCACCTCGCGCGCCACGGACACCCGGGGGTCCTGCACCAGGACCCCCGCCCCGTCCGGCACGCCCCCGACCAGCGTCAGCGAGGCGCCCGGGAAGGCCTGCAACAGCGCATCGGCACACAGCACGACGGCGGCCGCGCCCCCGTCGCCGCCCGCCTCATCGGACCCGTCCGCCCCCACGGTGCCGCGGGCGTCCGCACCGGCCCCGACGCGGCCGCCGGGCATCACCAGCACCAGGGCGAGGCGCGTCCGGCCCCGCAGGCCGAGCGACCAGCCGCGCGCGGTCGGCGCGGAGATCCGGCCGGCCAGCACGAGCGCCTCGCGGTTCTTTACCCGGCGGGCCGCGATCGGGTCCTCGCGGCCGGCGAAGTCCGGACCGGCGTGCCAGGCCACCGCGGCGGGTTCGTGGGCCAGCAGTGCCCCGGTGCGCCACAACCGGTGGGCGAACTCCCAGTCCTCCCCGCCGTAGCCGACGAAGGACGGATCGAAGCCACCGGCCTCGTCGTGGATCCGGCGGGAGACGGTGAGCACCGCGGAGATGACGAACCGGTAGGCGGTGGAGTCGGCGTCCAGCAGGTCGCGGGAGCCCGCGTAGGCCCGCTCGAGCCACTGCGGGTCCTCCAGCACGCGGTCCTGCGGCACGGGATCCCCCGGCTGCCAGCCGGTCTGGAGCGGTGCCGGGTCCAGGTGCGGGCGGCGTCCGACGACGACGGCCTCCGGCGAGCGCGACGGCAACCGGAGCGCCCGGCGCAGGTAGTCCCGGTCCGGGATCATGTCCCCGTCCAGGAAGGCCAGCACCTCCCCCTCGGCGACCGAGGCGCCCAGCGCGCGGGCCGCGGAGGCGCGGAAGCCGGCGTCGGGCTGGCGGACCACTTGCACGTCGAGCGGGAACCGGTCCGGCAGGCGCGGGGGCTCCGGCGAACCGTCGTCGGCGATCACCACCTGCACCCGGGAGGCGGGCAGGTCCTGCCGGGCCAGGGCGGCCAGCAGCAGGTCCAGTCCGGCCTGGTCCCGGTAGTACGGCACCACGACGGACACCTCCGGGATCCCCTCGTCCCCTTGCGCCGGGTCCCCGCCGGCGTCCGGCAGCAGGTCCCAGCGGTTGCCCGGGACCGGCGTCCGCGCGGGACGGTTCACGAGTGCACCCGCTGCCAGAAGGCGGCCAGGGCCCGGGCGCAGTCCTCGGGCCCGGGGGCCAGGGTGGTCCCGGGGTCCACCCAGGTCTGCTGCGGCCGTGCCGCGGCGTCCGCGATGCCCTCCGCGAGCGCCTCCACCAGGGACGAATCCGCGGTTCCGGGGTCCACGAGGTGCAGCGTGCCCGGACGGAGCCGTTCCATCTCCCGCGTGTACCGGGAGGCCGGCACCACGGGGCGCCGCCCCACGGACATCCAGGCCGCCAGGGATCCCGAGGCGGAGACGTTGTGGTGCGCGGCCACCGGGATGCCGGCCGATCTCAGGGCGGCGTCCAGGTCCTCCTCGGGAACGAAGCCCGTGACCCGGAACCCCACGCCGGCCGCCCGCGCGCGGTCCTGCAGCTCGTCCACGAGGCCCTCGTGGCCGCTCGAGACCGCACCGAGCGCGGTGACCCGGTGCGGGGCCGGCACGCCCCGGCGGTGCAGCAGCGCCAGGGCGTCCACGGCCTCGAGGTGTCCCTTGCCCGGATAGAGGAAGCCGAGCAGGACGACGTCCTCGCCCAGGCCCTCGAGGGGCCCGTTCACCGGTTCCCGGGGGCTGCTCGCCGTCGCCGTCCCGCGGCGGTCCTCCACCGGCAGCGGGATCACCGCCGTGACACCGGGCCAGTCCTGTCCGTCACCGGCCTCCAGCGCGGCCAGCAGGGCGAGCTCGTGCCGGCTGGAGACGACGGTGCCGGACGAGAACCGCGCCAGGGCCGCGTAGGCGACCGCCCGCCGGGCGAACCTGCCGGCACCCTCGGCCGGTTGTGGCACGTCGTGGAGGGTGAACGTGGTCCGGGCCGGCAGGCTGCCGGTCAGCGCGTCCGCGGCCTCGCTCGCGGTGGCCCCGAAGAGGGCATCGGTGACGTCGAGGTGGACGGGCCCGCCGTGGTCACCCCCGTGCGCGAACCAGTCCTTCAGCGCGGCGGCATCGGGCAGGCGGACCACCGGCACGTCCACGCCGATCCCGTGCAGGGCCTCCGCCATCGACAGGGCGTGCTGCACGACCCCGTGCCGTTCCGGCCCGACCACCACGTACGTCGGGGGTCGATGCGGCCGCCCGCCGTCCCGGCCCCCGGTCCGGTCCGGTGCCTCCGGCCCGCTCATGCTCCCAGCCCCAGGTCCGCCAGCAGCCGCCGGTGGCGTTCGACGCCGGCCCGCACCGCCTCGGGATTCTCCCGGTACCAGTCCAGGTGGGCCGAGCGCACGAGCGCGTCGCTCACCTCGTCCCCGTGGATCGTCCAGCCGGACCGCGACGGTCCCGTCACCTCCAGGGCCGCCAGGACCTGTGGTTCCAGCGGAGCCAGGACGTCGCCCAGCAGGGTCCTGGCGGGCACGGTGACGGCGGGGTCGGCGCCCAGGTCCGCCCGCACCGCGGAGGCCAGCAGGGCGAGCACCTCGTTGGCGGGATGGTTGATGGTGTGGAAGGCCGGCACCGCCAGTCCCGCGATCCGGTCGGCCACCGACAGGGTCGCGTGGGCCCGTTCGCGCTCGCGCAACCGGTCGAGGGACGCCTGCGCCAGTCCTCGGATCCGTTCCGGGGCCAGGGGCAGGCGGACCGGCGCCGGCTCCTCGGGGGCACGCGAGCCGCCGTCGAGCTCGGCGGCCGCCTCGGCAAGGGTCCGCAGGTCGTGGTACGGCACCACGGGCGGGTCCTCGTCCGGCCGGTCGGGGTGCCGGATGGTGACCATCCAGGGGAAGAGGGAGCTGTCATAGAGGGCCGGGATCCGCACCGTCGTGGCCGCGTCCGGCAGGTGCTCCGCGAGCTGGCCGGTGCCCAGGGGCAGACCCCGGTAGTCCTCCCGCACGGGCTGGGCCACCAGCACGGAGGTCCTGGACAGCACGCGGTGCAGGCGCGGCAGGTCCTGTGCGGTGAGCTCGAACACCGGCGGGATCCGCACGCTCGGTGGCACCGCCGAGGACGTGGGGCCGGAGGAGATGAGCTGCCGCAGCGCCTCGGACTGGCAGTTGCCCAGGACCACGAGGACCTCCGGCCCGGGCAGTTCCCGCACGCCGTAGAACTCGGCGTAGTGTTCCGCCCGCCCGGCGTCCGCCGGGACCTGGTCTTCCCCCATGGCTTCCCCTCACCGGCCGTCCCGGCCCTCCCCGGTGCGGCACGCGGGTGCCGTCCGGTCGGCCGGCCCGTGCCGCCGTCGTCGTGATCCTCCAACAGTATGCTGGTGATCCGTGCCCTGTCGGCCCGGGCAGGACCGCGAGAGGAGACGGGTGGCACCCAGCGATCACTACACGGTGCAGATGGTGCCGTCCGACCACCCCTACTGCCGTCACGTGCTGCCGCCCGACCGCCCGCCCGTCTACGCCCTCCGTCCCGACCCGCCCGTCCCCGGAGCCCCGGCCGGCCAGTGGTGGCCGCCCCGCGCGCTGGACGCCGACTGGCTCCGCGAGAACGTGCCGGACGTCCTGCACGTGCACTTCGGCTTCGACTCCTACACCCCGGAGCAGTTGCAGCAGGTGGTCTACGTGCTGCGCGCGGCCGGCTCCGCCCTGGTGGTCACGGTGCACGACCTGCACAACCCCCACTTCACCGACCGCTCCCGGCACCTGGCCCAGCTGGACGTCCTCATCCCGGCGGCCGACGAGGTCCTCACGCTGACCCGTCCGGCGGCCGCGGAGATCCTGGCGCGCTGGGACCGGGCGGCCACCGTGGTGCCCCATCCGCACATCGTGCCCCTGGACCGGATTCCCGCCCGGGCCGCCGACCGCCCCGGACGCCGACGCGCCCGGTGGGCCGGCCCCGGGTCCGCGGCCGCGGACCGGGAGATCGTGATCGGGGTGCACGCCAAGGACCTGCGGGCCAACGTCGATCCCTTCTCGGCCCTGCCCGGTGTGGCCGGGGCCGTGCGCCGGCTGCGGGGGCGCGGGGTGGCGGCCCGCGTGCGCGTGGACGTCCGCGAGGACCCCCAGGACGCCGAGGCTCTGGGGCGGTTGCGGGCCGAGTGCGCCGCGTACGGCTTCGACCTCTGGGAGCACGGCCGGCTCGGGGACGACGCACTGCACGCCGACCTGCGCTCCCTGGACGTGACCGTGCTGCCCTACGCCTTCGGCACCCACTCGGGCTGGCTGGAGATGTGCCGGGACCTCGGCGTGCCGGTGGCCGTACCGGACCTCGGGTGCTTCGCCGGCCAGGCCACCTCCCCCGCGATCGAGACCTTCGCCCCCGGCGATGCCGCCGCCCTGGCCGATGCCGTGCTGGCCCTGCTCGACCGCCGCGACGCGATCCGGCCGGCCGACCGATCGGCGCGGCGGGCCCAGCGCGAGGCGGTGGCCGCCGAGCACGAACGCCTCTATGCCCGCGCCCTGGCCGCGGCCAGGTCACGGCAGACCGTGGGCGCCTGATGGCGGGCCCGACGACGACCACCTCCGTCCTGGTGATCACCGGCGGCCGGGACGAGCACCTGGCCCGCGTGATCGCCGGGCTGGAACGCGCCACCCCGCGCCCGGACGAGGTCGTGGTCGTGTTCATGAACCAGCCCGACGGCGTGGTGCCGGCCACGGACCTGCCGGTGGTGACCTCGCACGTGGACGCCCCCGGCACGCTCCCGCTGGCCGCGGCCCGCAACCGGGCGGCCCGGTTGGCCGGTGGTGAGGTCCTGGTGTTCCTGGACGTGGACTGCATCCCGTCCGCCGCCGCCGTCGGAACCCTGACAGAGACGGTCCGGGCCCATCCGGGAACGCTCGTCATGGGCACCCCGCGCTACCTGGTCCCCGAGTGGGTGCAGGAGTCTGGCGCCGCCACCGGGCTTCCCGACGACGACCGGTTGCGCGAGCTCTCCGTGTCCCACCCGGCACGGGCGCACCTGGGCGAGGGACCGACGGACGACTGGCACCTGGTGTGGACACTCGTCCTGGCGGTGCGCTCGGCGGACCTCGACCGGCTCGGCGGCTTCGACGAGGCCTTCAGCGGTTACGGCGCCGAGGACACCGACATCGCGTTCCGCGCCCGCGACGCCGGCCTGGCCCTGCGGTCCTCCCGGGCCACCGTGTTCCACCAGCACCACGGCGTCCACCGGCCCCCGCTGCACCACTTCGCCGACATCCTCGTCAATGCCCGCCGGTTCCTTCAGGTCCACGGCAGCTGGCCGATGGAGGGCTGGCTCGGACAGTTCCGCGACCTCGGGCTGGTCGACTGGGACCCCGAGGGCGACCGACTGGCCGTGCTGCGGACGCCCACGGACGCGGAGGTCGAGGCAACGCGGCAACCGGCCGCGGCCTTCTGACTCGGGCTCCTTGTCTTCAAGCACTTGAAGTTCCTATCGTTGACGGGGTGAGCGCACCCGGCATCAGGCACACGTACTCGATCAGGGAAGCGGCGGCGCTGACGGGACTGCCGGCCAGCACGTTGCGCTACTACGAGTCCATCGGAGTGATCTCCCCGATCGGCCGGGGTGCCAGCAGCAAGCACCGCGTCTACACCGAGGAGGACCTGGACCTGCTCACCTGGGTGTCATGCCTGAGTGCGACGGGCATGTCGGTGGCGGACATGCGCCGCTACCTGGCCAACGGCCGGCTCGGGCCGGCTGCGGCACCCGAGCAGATCGCCTTGCTGCAGGCGCAGCGGGAGCGGTTGGAGGCCGAGGCACGAGCCGTCGCCCTCCGGAGCCGGTACGTCGGAGTGAAGATCGAGTACTGGCAGGCCATCCAGGCCGGTGACCGGTCCAGGGCCGAGCGGCTCCTGGACGAGGCGCGCGCGTTGGCCGACGACCTCAAGAAGCCCGGGAGGGGCTAGACACCACGACCCTCAGTCCGCGGATCCCGGGGTCCGCTGATTCCACCTGCCCACCCGGCCGACCCGCCGAGACCATCGCCTGGCCACCCCCGGGCACCACACGAACCCCACAAGGAGAAACCCATGACCACCACCGCCCTTGCGTACGCCGCCCCCGCCGCGGCCGCGGACCTCGTCCCCACCACCATCGAACGCCGCGCCGTCGGTGCCCATGACGTGCTGATCGAGATCAAGTACGCCGGGATCTGCCATTCCGACATCCACACGGTGCGCGGCGAATGGGGACCGCAGTCCTACCCCCTGGTCCCGGGCCACGAGATCGCCGGCATCGTCACGGAGGTCGGACCCGAGGTGACCAGGCACGCCGTCGGCGACCGGGTCGGGGTGGGCTGCATGGTCAATTCCTGCGGACGGTGCACGAACTGCACGGCCGGTGATGAGCAGTACTGCCTCGACGGCATGGTGGGCACCTATGGTGTCACCGACCGCGACGGGACCATCACCCAGGGTGGATACTCCTCCCACATCGTCGTCACCGAGGACTTCGTGCTGGGGATCCCGGAGGGCATCGATCTCGATGTCGCGGCCCCACTGCTCTGTGCCGGGATCACCACGTTCTCGCCCCTGCACCGCTGGGGCGCTGGTCCCGGCAAGAAGGTCGCCGTCGTCGGGCTCGGCGGCCTCGGGCACATGGCCGTCAAGATCGCGCACGCGATGGGCGCCGAGGTCACCGTCCTGTCCCAGTCGCTCAGGAAGCAGGAGGACGGGCTGCGCCTGGGTGCGGACCACTACCACGCGACCAGCGACGAGGAGACGTTCACGGATCTGGCCGGTTCGTTCGACCTGATCATCAACACCGTCAGCGCCCCGATCGACGTCAGTGCCCACCTGGGCCTGCTGACCGTGGGCGGGACCATGGTCAACGTCGGGGCCCCGGCCGAGCCGCTGCCGGTGAACGCGGGGGCGCTCATCGGCGGCCGGCGTTCCTTCGCCGGATCGATGATCGGGGGCATCGCCGAGACCCAGCAGATGCTCGACTTCTGCGCCGAGCACGGCATCGGCGCCGAGATCGAGGTCATCTCCGCCGACCAGGTCAACGAGGCCTACGACCGTGTCCTCGCCTCGGACGTGCGGTACCGCTTCGTCATCGACACGGCCACCCTCAGCTAGCCGCCGGTGGGGTGTGGCGGGCTCCCGACCGCCGCACCCCCGTGGCCGCGCGCGTCAGCCGAGGACCTGCCCCACCGCGGCCTCCCAGCGGTGCCGGTACTCCCCCGGTTCCGTGAGGACCTCCGCCGCCAGCCGGTCCGCCGAGGCCGGGTCCTGCAGGGCCGTCTCCACGGCGCCGGCCCAGTCCGCGGACTCGTCCCCCCACCGGCACCAGGGCACCCCGGCCGCGGACTGGGCGGCGGCGGCGAAGTGGTCCTGCTCGTCGAAGGGGCGCTCCTCCGGGGCCAGCACCAGGGGCCGGGCCGATCCCGTCGCGTCGGCCACGGCGCTGTACCCGGCTGAGACCACCGCCAGGTCCGCCGCGCGCATCCGGCCGGCGACGTCGTCGGTCCAGCCGTGCAGCACCATGTTCGGCGGCACGGCGCCGTCCGCGCCGCGCACCGGCCCGTAGACGTGCCAACGGGCGCCGGGCACCTGGCCCGCGGCACGCGCGAGGTCGGCCAGCCGGACCCCACCGCCTCCGGTGCCGGTCACCACGGCGATCTCCGGCCTCGTGGTCCGGGCGGCCGAGGGGGCACCGGCGCGCGGGCCGGCCCGCCGGCCGAGCCGGCCGGAGGTGTCCGGGGCACCGAGGAACGTGGTCTTCGCCCCGAACCGCCGGCGCCAGCCCGGCTCCTCCAGTCCGGCGCCGTAGTGCGCGATCAGGTGGTCTGACTCGGCGTAGACGAGCTCGTGGCCCGGGTCCGTCCGGTCTCCGTGCATGCGCCGGTGGATCACCGGGTAGCCGGCCAGGCGCAGGAACAGGGCGGTCTCCACGGACACGTCCACCACCGCGACGTCCGGCCGCACCGTGCGGGCCGCCTCGAGCAGGGCGGCGAACCGGTCCCGGATGACCGGACCGGTGGGGGTGTAGTGCAGCCGGGATCCGGACGGCTGGCGATGCCCGGGCACGACGTCGGAGGGCAGCATCCGCAGCCCGGTGGCGGCCGGCAGCACCTCGGCGGCGCGGGCCGCGGAGGTGGCCACGGTCAGGTCGAAGGCCCCGGTCCCGGCGGCGCGGGCGGCGTGGTGGAGGTGGCCGAGGCCGTGGTCGTGGGCGTAGTAGAGGACCCGGGGGCGGGACGGGGAGGTGCTCACGAGCAGACCGGTTTCATGCGGGGACAGGGCTCATGCGGGGACCGGGCTCACTGCACCGTCTGGACGGACTGCAGGGCCGGCGAGCCGTCGTCGTCGGGGCCGGTCGGCGGGGCATCGATCGAGTCCCGCACCTGCGCGGTCAGCTGGTCCCCGTAGGGGGTCCAGCCGGGACTGAGGGCCGGCAGGGTGCCGGCACGCTCGGCGGCCTCGTGCAGGAAGCCGAGGTAGGACGCCACCATCCGGTCGGCGCTGAACCGGCGGGACCAGCGGTGCACGAGCCCCCGGTCCCTGGTACGCGCCACCCGGGCCGCGTCCGCGAGCGCCTCCGCCGAGTGGTGCATGGCCAGGTCCCCGGCCCGGGGACCCACGATCTCCCCGAGGGCACCCGTCAGGAAGGCGGCCACCGGCGTGCCCATCGCCATGGCCTCGACCGTGGCCAGGCCGAACGGCTCGGCCCACAGGGGGCTGGCGAGGTAGACCTCCCCGGAGGCCAGCAGGTCCGGCAGCTGACCGTGGCCCAGGTGCCCGCGGTAGACGGTGTCCTCGCCCAGCAACGGCTCCACGGCGTCGCGGTAGTAGTCCCGGTCGGAGATCGGGCCGGCGAAGTGCAGCTCGAGCCCGGCGATCCGGGCCGCCTCGATGGCCAGGTGCAGGCCCTTCTCCCCCGTGATCCGCCCGGACCAGACGGCCCGTCCCGGCACGGGCCGGACGGTGCTGTGCCACCGGGAGTGCTCGATGCCGTTGGCGACCACCGCGATCCGCGGCAGCCGGTGGTTCCAGGCCAGCGCGTTGGCCGCCGAGACGGACAGCCAGCGATGGTTCGGCGGGGGTGTCCAGGCGGGGTCGTCGAGGACGGCGAGGACCTCGGTGAGCGTGGCGGGGGTGTGCAGCACGGTGACCATCGGGGCCTCGCGCAACTCGAGCAGGGGCACCGGGGACAGCGAGTTGTTCAGCACCACGTGGAAGTCTCCGTCGCGGACCTGCCGGCAGGCCTCGGACATGGCGGCGACCAGGACCGCGCGGCGGCGCACCACGTCCTGTTCCGTGCGTACCGTGGGATCGAAGTCCTCCGCGACCAGCGGCACCACGGTGCCGGCCGTGCGGGTGCCCTCCTTGGCGAAGACCGTCACCTCGTGGCCGAGCCGGACGAGGTGGTCCACGGTCAGGTCCGTGTGCATCTCCAGGCCGCCGGCGTACGGCGGCCGGATCGCGTAGTGCATGTGCGCCAGGACGGCGATCCTCACAGGGCCCTACCTCCGTTTCCCGGTGATCAGCAGCCGGTCCAGTACCCACATCAGCGCCGCCACCGCGAAGAAGAACGCCAGGATGGCCGCCAGGTAGACAGACACACCAGAATATCCCATCCGGGGCACGTCCATGATGCTGTAGGGGTACCAGTCCAGCCACGGCCCACGCAGCAGCGTGAACGCCAGCCAGGCCAGCGGGATCAGCGACGCCAGGCCGATCCGCCGCCACGTCACCTGCCCCCTCCGGTCCAGCAGCAGCCAGACCAGCGGCGTGAGCAGGGGGGTGATGACGTGCTGGATGGTGTCATTGACCTGCTCCACCCGGGTCATCGGGTCGGCATCCCGCAGCAGCACGTTGAACACCACCCCGGTGATGACGATGCACACCACCCCGGCGATCCGCGCAGCGTGGAAGAGGTCCGACGTCCGGTGCGGCCGGATGGCCAGCAACAGCGAGGTGAGGCCGACCAGGAAGTTGGACAGGAAGGTGAAGTAGGTCGGCTGGTTCACCACGTGCTCCCAGCCGCCGGCGAAGCCACCCGCGAAGCCGGCATGCACCGGCAGGGCGGAGTCCTTCCAGGACCCGATGTAGAAGCTCAGCCCGTTGCCGGTGAAGGACAGCAGCGCGGCCAGCAGGAACACCACCCGCCCCGCGTCGGCCCACCACCCCGGTGCCCGTCGCGAGCTCCGCGCGGATCCGGTGCCGGAGACCACGGTCACCGCGATCAGTCCCGGTGCGGGCGGATGATGGTGCCGACCGGGTCGTCGATCAGCGCACCGGTGCCGCCCCACTGCTGCCGGATGGGTTCCATGATGTGCCTTTCGACGTCGGACGGGCCGGACCGCTCACCGGACCCACACCCCCTAGTCTGGATACTGGAACCCCCCCACCGCCAGCACATCCGCCCCAGTCACGCAGGAGGACCCGGCATGAGGATCGGCATCGTCATCGGATCGGTACGCCCAGGACGTCTCGGCGCGTCCGTGGGGGCCTGGGTGGCCGACCGCGCCCGCGCCCTGGACACCTCCTCCGTCCCGGGAGGCGTCGAGTGGACGGTCCTGGACCTGCGGGACTTCGACCTGCCGGTGATGACCGACGAGAACTGGGCGCAGGCCGAGGACGGTCCGGCCGAGGTGCACCGCTGGCGCGACGCCGTGGCCGAGTGCGACGGGTTCGTCTTCATCAGCCCCGAGTACAACCGGAACATCCCGGGTGCGTTCAAGAACGCCTACGACCTGCTCTCGAGGCAGTGGATGGACAAGACCCTGGCGATCGTGGCCTACGGCGGCCTGGGCGGCGTGCGGGCCAACGAGGCCTGGCGGATCACCACCGCTGCCTACAACATGCACGTGGTGGGCGACTCCGTGAACCTGGTCCGCCGCATGGACTTCCCCGGTGGCGAGCTGGCCCTCACCGACCACCACGACCGCTCCCTCGAGAAGGTCCTGCGCCGCCTCGTGGACCTCACCCGCGCCCTCGCCGGTGACCGGGCCGCCACCGGCCCGTGAGCACCCTCGCCCCGTGCCGCCCGGGACCGGGCACCCGGTCGCGGCCCCGCGTGAGCAGCCGGCCGTGACACCCGCGCGCCCGACGCCGGCCCCGCCGCCCCCCGTGCCGCTGCGCACCGAGCGCCTCGAGCTGCGGTACCTCCGCGACGCCGACGCCGGCGGGCTGCTGCGCTATTACGGACGGGAGGACACCACCCGCTACCTGCTGGACGGCCCGTGGGACGCGGCGAGGGCCCGCGACGAGGTCGGCCGGCGCCGGGGGCGGTTACACATCACCGCGGCCGGGTTCGCGGTCTGCCTGGTGGCCGTGGAGCGGGACACGGAAGGCGGTGACGCCGTCGTGGGGGACATCACGCTGTGGGCCGTGGACGACTCGCTGTCCCTGGGAGAGGCCAGCTGGGTGTTCGACCCGGACGCCGGTGGACGCGGGCTGGCCACCGAGGCCGCCCGCGCGGTGCTGGACCTGGCCTTCGGCCACTACGGCATGCACCGGGTGCGCGTGCGGATGGACGCCCGCAACGCCGCCTCGGCCAGGCTCTGCGAGCGCCTGGGCTTCCGCCGCGAGGGGCTGCTGCGGCAGGACTGGCTGATCAAGGACGAGTGGACGGACACCCTCGTCTACGGGATGCTCGCCCCGGAATGGCCGGGGCCCGTGACGGCCGGGGGCCCGCCCCGGTCCCAGTCCGGTCCCCGCTGACGGACGGGGTCGATCTGCCGGTCACCGCACCCTGTTCGGCCGCCGCAGGGGTGGGTAGCGTATGCGCCAGGCAGAGCAGAAGGTGGCGCGGGATGGCTGAGTCCCCGGCAGTGACGCCGCTGCACATGCGGCGAGAACAATTCGATCCGGTCGAGGACCTCGGCAGGCTCCGGGACGACGGTGCCGTGCGCAAGGTCGACACGGGGCTGGGGATCTCCGGATACCTGGTCACGCGGTACGAGGACGTCCGCGCCGTGCTGTCCGATCCCGTCCAATTCAGCAACGCCGACCAGCGTTCGTTCGAGCTGCCGGGGGGCCGCCCCCTGAGCCCCGAGGAGCAGGCCCAGATGCAGGCCGGTCAGCTGCTGGCCCACGACCCGCCGGAACACACCCGGTTGCGGCACATGCTCACTCCCGAGTTCACCGCACGCCGCATGCGCCGGCTCGAGCCACGGATCATCGAGATCGTGGGACAGCACCTCGACGCGCTGGAGGAGGCCGGAGCGCCGGCGGACCTCGTCGCCGGTTTCGCCCTGCCCATTCCGTCGCTGGTGATCTGCGAGCTCCTCGGCGTGCCCTTCGAGGACCGCGCGGAGTTCCAGCACCGCACCGAACGGGAGCTGGACATCTCCACCCCGCCCGAGGAACTCCTTGCGCTCTCCCGGGAGGGTCGCGAGTACATGGCGCAGCTGGTCGCCCGCGCCCAGGCCGCACCGGGCGAGGACCTGCTCGGCATGCTCGTGCGTGAGCACGCTGACGAGTTGAGCACGGACGAGCTGGTCGGCCTCGCCAGCCTGCTGCTGATCGCCGGCCACGAGACCACCTCCAACATGCTGGGGCTGGGGTCCCTGGCTCTGCTGCGCCACCCCGAGCAGTTGGCGCTGGTGCGCGAGGACCCCGCGATGGTCGGCCCGGCGGTGGAGGAGCTCTTGCGGTGGCTGAGCATCGTGCATGCCGGCATCCCCCGGACCACGACCACCGAGGTCGAGATCGCCGGCCACACCATCCCCGAGGGCGAACTGGTGGTGTGCGCACTGCCCGCCGCCAACCGCGATCCGGCCCTGGTCGATGACCCGGACCGGCTGGACATCACCCGGGGCGCCCCGGGGCACCTGGCCTTCGGACACGGCGTGCACCACTGCATCGGGGCACCGCTGGCCCGGATGGAGATGCGGATCGCGTTCCCGGCCCTGCTGCGTCGGTTCCCGCGGCTGGCCCTGGCCGTCCCGTTCGAGGAGGTCGAGTTCCGCTCGTCCCACGTGGTCTTCGGACTGCGCGCACTGCCGGTGACCTGGTGATCGCCGGCCGACGCGGTTCGCGGCGCTCCTCCGACGCACCGGGGGACACGCTGGAACCCGGACCGGACACCTGACCGGACACCGTGCGGGAGGGCACGCGGCCGGGAGCACACGCGACCAGGAGGACGGACGCCGCCGGGTGCGCGGTCAGAACGTCCAGAGGGCGGGCTGCAGGTCCGCGGGGGTCTGCTCCGGCGCGTCCGGCCAGTCGACCGTCCGTCCGTGCGCCTCGGCCCAGCGTTCCACCGCGGCACGGTCCCAGCCCTGCTGGGAGACCCGCGGCCCGGCCAGGGTGACGGCGGGGTCCGGGAACCCCGACAGGTACCGCACGCCGGCCCGGGAGACGTTGAGCGCGGCGGCGATCATGGCGGCGTTGACGTACTGGAGGGGTTCGCCCGCGCTGCCCACCGGGCCACGCGGCACCTCGGCCTCCGGCACCGCCACCGCTTCCACCGGTTCGCGCGGCTGGGTGGCGAGGAGCTGTTCCTCCTCCCACATCTGGCGCAGCACCGCGGCCAGGTCCGCAGTCACCTCATTGGCGACGTGGACCGGGGAGGCCCAGGCGTCGGCGTCGCCCGGGACCCGGCAGTGGCAGCACCGGGCGGTCTCGGTGTCGAGGAAGGGCGCCAGCCTGGTGTCATCGACGCTGCGCCAGGCGGCGATTCCGAGGAAGTGACTCCATCCGGTGCCGTCGTTGACGTCCTCTCCCTCCGGGCTGATGACGTGCATCCCGGTGCCGCTCAGCACCGGCGCCAGTTCGTGCATCAACCGGCTGGTGAACCTTCCGTAGTCCTCGGCGACGTCCTGGTCGAGGGACCCGACGACCTTCCCGTCGATGAGGATCAGGGAGGACTCGGCCCGCTCCAGCTCGGCGTTGACCGTGCGCACGCGCCGGGTCGACGGTCCGTGCTCGCGCATCTGGGTCCGCACCACCTCACCGACGATCCGGATCAGGGCGCGGACGTCGGAGGGGTCCATCGCTCCGAGGCGGTCCCGGGGGACGGCCTGGACGTGGTCCTGGAAGTAGGCCTGGTGGACCGTCTTGAACAAGTGCGTGTACATGACGCCCCTTCAGCTGGTCGGAACACGGTGGACGGCGGTTGCGCCCTCGAGACTTTACTCCGTACAGCCTGTCGACCCTGTTCTTCCCCAGGGTCTCGCCCGTCGGGCATCGGCCGGCGGCACCGGCCGGGATCCGGTCCGGCGCCGGCGGGGACGCCTCGGGTCCGGCTCAGTCCTGGGCGCCGGAGTCCAGGGCGCTGGAGCCCTGGGTGCCGCCGTCCTGGGCGAGGCGGGTGGCGGCGTGGGTGATCGCGTCGGTCATGAGGTCCAGCGTGTCCGGATCGACGTTGTCGAGGTCGTCACCGGGCTGGTGGTAATTCGGATCGCGGGGAGCACCGCCCTCCCCGCCGAAGAGCCGGGCCTCCCGGGACGACTTCCTCTCGTTGCTGCCGGAGAACAGGCCCGCCACGGGGATGTCCGTCTCGGCGAAGGCGACCTGGTCGGACTCGTAGTTCCAGCTCGTGGTGATCCACGGTTGGTCGCGGGAGTCGAAGTAGTCGGTGAAGACCTCCATGAGGTCCATCGAACCCTCGGGGACGTTGAGCCGGGAATCGTCGTCGCGTGCGTCGTAGAGGGCGACCACGGCGTTGGGTGAGGCGACCATGTCGAAGTTCAGGTA
Organism: Citricoccus sp.; assembly: GCF_035445025.1. Taxonomy (NCBI): domain Bacteria; kingdom Bacillati; phylum Actinomycetota; class Actinomycetes; order Micrococcales; family Micrococcaceae; genus Citricoccus; species Citricoccus sp. The sequence continues at coordinate 94,798 of NZ_DAOMPX010000001.1, forward strand.
TGCGGCGATGGTCTCGAGTTCATCGTCCTCGTCCAACTGCTCCACGTAGTGGCTGGATCCGGGGAACCCCCGGTATTCCTCGGCCCCCCACCACGCGAAGCGCACCGTGTTCTCTACGGATCCCTGCTGGGCCAGCCTGCGCGCGACCTCCAGCAGTGCCGCCGCACCCGAGGCGTTGTCGTTGATCGCCGGGCTGCCGGGGACTCCGTCCAGGTGGGCTCCGAGCATGATCACGTTGTCGTCGTTCCCGCCCTTCGTCTCGGCGAGGATGGTGAACGTCTCGATCTCCTCCTCGTCCCAGGTCTCGACGGTGAAGTACTGACGGGTGGTCTCATACCCCGCACGGGCCAGCTGCCCTTCGACGTACTCGGCCGCCGCCTCGTGACCCGAGGTGCCGGCGGCGCGGTCGCCGTGCTCGTCCGCCAGGGCCTGGAACTCCTCCAGATGCCCGTAGGCCGAGGTCACCTGCGCCTGGGGTGCGACCTCTTCGGTCCGCATGCCGGAACCGCCCGGCCGATCGCCGGCCAGCAGGATCAGCGCCGTCAGGAGCGCGACGATCCCCAGCGCCCCGATCGCGAGCAGTGTTCTCGGGATTCGTCTGCGTCTCATCTATCCTCAATCGGCATCGTGACAAATTCGGCCCGGGAGCGCACTGCCCCCTCGGAGTCCGCCGCGGGGGGCGCTGCTCCGGGGAACGCGTCGCGTGTCCCGTCCGCAGGCCAGGGGGCTCCGCGCCAGGGCCCGGACACCCTTGGTCCGGACCGGCCCCGGCTGCCTGGAGGGTGACGCTGGCGGGCGACTCGATCGCGGCTCCCCGAGTGCCGTCGACGGCCCGACCCACGGCCACCTCCAGGGGACCCTGCCGGCCCTGCGGTGCCAGGACCAGGTGAAATCGACTGCGGTGGTCAGATGAAGCGTAAACCACGGGACGGGATCCTCGCAGTGCGCTTCCGGCGCCCGGGCCTTCTTCGCGGACAGGGCGCGAGGTCCTGAACCACGGAACGCCGATGCAGTCGTTGACTGTCAACAGTCAGCATTGTTATGGTGATCTGGCACACACCGCCGACCATTGAGGATCACCGTCGATGTTCTCGCCCCGCCTGGGTTGTTCCTCCATCAGTTTCCGACATCAAGCACTGCCAGATGCCCTGGCCACCATCCGCGCAGCCGGTTTCGAGGAGATCGACCTGGGCGCCCTGCCCGGCGTGTGTGACCACGTCCCCTTCGTCCTGGACGAGGCAACCGTCAACCAGATCAGCGGTACGATCCGGGACGCGGGCCTGCGGGTCCGTTCGGTGAACGGCGACATCGGTGACCTCAACGCCGTCCTGGATGACGACCAGCGGGGAGCCCGCATGGCGCATCTCCAGCGGCTCCTCCAGCTCACCGCCGCGGTCGGGGCCCGCGCCCTGGTCCTGCCCTGCGGGGCCCTGAGCCATGAGCCGTTCCGCAGCCTCGAGGAGGATCTCGACCTGGTCGCCGGGGAGTTGATCCGCGCCGGCGACGAGGCCGCCCGCCACGGTGTCGAGCTCTGGACCGAGTCGTTGCACTTCTTCCGCCTGTGCTGCAACCTGGACCGCGCCCGCGCACTGACCGCGCGCCTGGCCGATTCCCCCGTGGGCGTGGTGATGGACTTCAGTCACATCGTGGCCTCCGGCGCTGATCCGGTCGAGTTCGTCGAGACCTTCCACGACCGGATCGCCCACGTGCACCTCCGGGATGCGGACACCGGCGACATCCACCTGAGCATCGGCCGAGGTGAGGTGGACTTCGCCGGCGGCCTGGACGCCCTGACCGCTGCCGGGTACCGCGGCCACTTCGCCCTGGAACTCGAGACCCGTGACGTGACGCACGACCAGCGCCCCAAGGCCGCTGCCGACGCCGCGCGCTTCATCTCCTCCCTGCTATGACCCCTTCCCGGGTGCTATCGCCCGGCAGCACCGACCCTTTCCTATCCAGATTCGTTCAGATCCATCCAAGGAGCATCATGTCCACCATCCAGCGCACAGCCGTCATCACCGGGGCCACCTCGGACAAGGGCATCGGACTCACCACGGCCTGCCGCTTCGCCCGGGAGGGCTGGGCGGTGGTGATCCTCGACCTGGACGGGCCGAAGGCCGACCAGGTGGCCCGGGACATCGCGAAGGACTGTGGCGTGCCGGCCTTCGGTCACGCCGTCGACGTGGCCGACGAGGCCTCGGTGACCGCGGCCCGCGAGGCTGTCGCGGCCCAGGCGGCGGCGGGAGTCCTGCCGCCGGTCGGAGCGGTGGTCAACATCGCGGGCATCACCTCCCCGGTGCCGTTCCTGGAGACCACCGTCGAGCTGTGGCACAAGGTCATGGACGTCAACGCGACCGGCACCTACCTGGTCACCAAGGCCTTCCTGCCGGAGATGATCGAGAACGGGTGGGGCCGGGTGGTGAACATGTCCTCGGTGTCGGCCCAGCGCGGCGGTGGGGTCTTCGGCAAGGTTCCCTACTCCGCCGCCAAGGCCGCGATCCTGGGCTTCACCAAGGCCCTGGCCAGGGAACTGGGCCCGTCCGGGGTGACCGTCAACGCCGTCACCCCCGGCGCGGTGGACACCAACATCCGGGTGGGCAGCACCCCTGAACAGGAGGCGGCCATCGCCGCCGACGTGCCCGTGGGACGCACCGCGACCACGGAGGAGGTGGCGGCGGCCATCACCTTCCTGGCCTCCGAGGACTCCGGGTACCTCACCGGCGTGACCCTGGACGTCAACGGGGGCAGCCACATGCACTGACGCCCCGCCAGGTATCACCCATGCGCGCCACGGCGCCCGGTTCCCCGACCGCTCGGGGGCCGGGCGCCGTCGTCGTGCCTCCGGATGTGACTGAACGGCCGGGCGGGGCGGTGCGGCCCCGCCGAGATTGGGCCAGCCTCCGCACAGGGCACACCAGAGGGGGGGCAGGTCCGGGATCTCCCGGCCTGCCCCCCTGAGCGTGCCGTGGGGATCAGTCCACGCGGTCCGTGTGGCCGGGGCTGAGTAGGGACTTGACCTTCTCGACGATCTTGGTGGTGGAGACCCCGTAGCGGTCGTTCAGGGTGGGCAGCGCGCCGGCGTCGAGGAACTCGTCGGGCAGACCGATCGGGGTGATGCGCCGGAAGACGCCGTCGCGGATCGCCGCGTGGGCGACGGCGTCGAACAGCCCGCCGATGATGGTGTGGTTCTCGCAGGTGAGCACGAGGCGGTCCTGGGCGATTTCGCGCAGGATGGTGGACTCGTCGAGGGGCTTGAGGGTGGGCACGTGCAGCACGGCCACGTCCACCTTGTCCGCGGCCAGTGCCTTGGCGGCCTCGAGGGCGCGTTCGGTCATCAGGCCGGTGGAGATCAGCAACACCTCGGCGCCGTCGCGGATCATCTTGGCCTTGCCGAGTTCGAAGGTGTAGTCGTACTCGTCCAGGACCCGGGGCACCTTGCCGCGCAGGATGCGCGTGTAGGTGGGCCCGTCGTGGGCCGCCAGTTGCGGGACGGCCTGCTCGATGTCCACCGCGTCGCAGGGGTCCACGATGGTCAGGTTCGGCATCCCGCGCAGGATGGCCACGTCCTCGGTGGCCTGATGGGAGGGCCCGTAGCCGGTGGTCAACCCGGGCAGGGCACAGACCATGTTGACGTTGAGGTTGGCCTCGGCGATGTCCAGGCACAGGAAGTCATAGGCCCGGCGGGTGGCGAAGACCGAATAGGTGGAGGCGAAGGGGACGAACCCCTCCATGGCCAGCCCGGCCGCCATGCCCAGCAGGGCCTGCTCGGCCATGCCGACCTGGTAGAACCGGTCCGGCATCGCATCGCGCAGGATGTGCAGGTCCGTGTACTTGGCCAGGTCGGCCGAGAGTCCGACGACGCGGTCATCGCGCTGGGCCAGCTCGACCAGGGCATGACCCAAGGGGGCGGCCGTGACCCGCTGGCCCTCCCTGGCCAAGGAGGCGCTCATCGCATCCGAGGTGAGTCGCTTCTTCACGGGGGTGGTGTGGGTGGTGGTGTTCATGACTGGGACGACTCCTTCAGTCGATCGTGGGCCATCGTCCATTCCTCGGGGGCGACGGTCATGAAGTGCAGCTTTTCGCGGTTCTCCAGGAAGTCCACGCCCTTACCGAGTTTGGTGTCGGCGATCAGCACCCGCGGCTGGGCCGCGTCCACGGTGCGCAGGTCCTCCAGAGTGGTGAGGACGGTGGCGATGTCGTTGCCGTCCACGCGGCGGGCGATCCAGCCGAACGATGCGAACTTGGCCTCGACCGGATCCATGCCCAGCATCTGGGACGACTTGCCGTCGGCCTGCTGGTCGTTGAAGTCCACGATGGCGATCAGGTTGTCGAGACGGTGGTGCGCCGCGACCGCGGCCGCCTCCCAGGTGGAGCCCTCGTTGAGTTCCCCGTCGGAGAGGATGTTGTAGACGAATGCCGGATTGGCCTTGCGCTTCAGGCCCAGTGCGACGCCGTTGGCGATGGTCAGTCCATGACCCAGGGACCCACCGGAGATCTCCACCCCGGGGGTGTAGGAGGCCATGGCCGACATGGGCAGTCGCGAATCGTCGGTGGCGTAGGTCTCGAGCTCCTCCAGGGGGAAGAACTTCGCCTCGGCCAGGGCCGCGTACAGGGCGATCGCGTAGTGACCGATGGACAGCAGGCAGCGGTCCCGGTCCTCCCACTCGGGGTCCTCCGGCCGCAGCCTCAACTGGTCGGTGTAGAGCACCGCGAGCACGTCGGCGATGTCGAGGGCCTGGCCGATGTAGCCCTGCCCCTGGACCTCGCCCTGGACCAGCGCGTTGGTGCGGATGCGATAGGCCGCTTCCTTCAGCCTTTGCAGGCGTTCGGCGTCGACTACTACGCCTTCGGTTGTCGATGGCATCAGACTCACCTCATGTGGTTTCGGGAACAGGTTCGCCACGGTCCGGTCGTCACGATCCCCCGTTCTCCGGGAAGGAGTGTCGCCCCGCCAGAAGAACGGATCCACCCATTGCTGACTGTTGACAGTGACTGTGGTGTCCCTCACACTAGTCGTATTCGTTGTTAACAGTCAACAGACTAAGGATCAGAGATGAGCACTGAGACGCTCCAGATGCGCGGGCCGGTCCACGGCACCCAGGACGCCAAGCGCGTTGCCGTGGGTTCCGGCGTGGGCGCGGTCATCGAGACCTACGACTTCATCGGTTTCGGCACCGCCGCCGCCCTGTACTTCGGCCCCGCCTTCTTCCCCGGCGCTGACCCGGTCACCGCCACCCTGGCGTCCTTCGCCACCCTGGGCGTCGGGTTCGCGGCCCGCCCGCTGGGCGGCATCATCGGCGGCTACCTCGGCGACAAGGTCGGCCGCAAGCCGGTGCTGGTCACCTCGCTCATCGTCATGGGCCTGGCCACCTTCCTCATCGGCCTGCTGCCCACCTACGCCCAGATCGGCATCCTGGCCCCCATCCTGCTGGTGGTGGTTCGCGTCATCCAGGGCCTGGCCTTCGGTGCCGAATGGGGCGGGGCCATCCTGATGAGCTATGAACACGCCCCCTGGAAGGCCAAGGGCAAGTTCACCGGCATCGTCCAGGCCGGTTTCCCGGTCGGACTGCTGCTGGCCAACCTGGTCTTCCTGGCCAGCGCCAACCTCGAGGGCAGCCTGGCCTGGCGCATCCCCTTCCTGGCCTCCATCGTGCTCGTGGCGGTCGGGTTGATCATCCGTGCCAAGGTCCCGGAGTCCCCGGTGTTCGACGACGTCAAGGAGCACGGGGCGATCGTCAAGAATCCGATCCTCCAGGTCATCAAGGACGACTGGCGCAATATCGTGCGCGGCATCGCCCTGCGTGTGGCCGAGACGGCCGGTTACGCGGTGTCGGTGACCTACATGATCTCCTACCTGCACACCAACGAACTGGCCACCAACGTCGAGACCCTCACGGCCCTCTGCGTGGCCGCCGGCATCGGCATCTTCGCCACCATGGGATGGGCCCGGCTCACCGACCGGGTCGGCCGGCGCCCGGTCTACATTGCCGCCTGCGCCTTCGCCGCCGCCTTCGGCATTCCCATGTTCCTGATGGCCAACACCGGGATGTTCATCCTCATCCTCGTGACCATCGTCATCGCCTACGCGGTCTGCCAGAACTCCCTGGCCGGGGTCCAGGGACCGTGGTTCCCCGAGCTCTTCCAGGCACAGACCCGCTCCTCCGGGGCGTCCCTGGCCTACCAGATCTCGGCCATGGTCTCCGGCTTCACCCCCTTCATCACCACCCTGCTGTACATCTGGCTGGGATGGATGGGCCCGGCCCTGCTGTTCTCCACCTACGCCGTCATCGGTCTCATCGCCGCCCTGGTCACCCGGGAGACCTGGGGACCGACGGAGCGCCGCCTGGCCGAGGAAGCCGCCGCCACCCAACCGGCCCCGGCGCACGCCTGACCTTTTCCCCGGGTCCGGCGGAGCGCCGTCACGGCCCGGATCCGAGGAGGCCTGGAGGAGGCCAGCCCACTGCACGGGGTTGGCCTCCTCCCGTTCCTCCGCCGACGACCCCGGGAACATCCCAGAGACCGCCCCCGCGGGGGCGTCTTTCGGCCCCCGCCATCCGCCATCCCTCGGTCAACAGTCGACGGGCTCGTATGATCGGAACAATACGTCCCCTCCCGCGCCCCCAGCCAAGGACCACACATGAGCATCCAGACAGCAGGCCTTGCAGGACTGGCGAAGACGAACCTGCGTCAACAGGCCCTGACCGCCCTGCGCCGTGCCATCACCTCCGGAGAGCTTCCTCCCGACACGCACCTTGTCGAGACCGAGCTGTCGGAGCAGCTGCAGATCAGCCGCGGCACCCTCCGTGAGGCGATGCGCCAACTCCAGCAGGAAGGACTCGTCGAGGCCGGACCGCGCGGAAGGCTGTCCGTTCGGACCCTCGACACCAAGGAGATCCAGGACATCTTCTCGGTGCGCGCCGCCCTGGAAGCCCTGGCAGTCCGCACCCTGGCCGAGAGCGACGACCGCGACGAGGCTGTCGCGGTCCTCCGCAAGGCGGTCCAGCACATGGAGGACACCGCCGACGACTCGCTGGAGGAACGCATCGAGGCGGACCTCGACTTCCACCGCACCCTGTGCCAGCTCAGCAGGAACAGCACCCTCCTGCACACCTGGAAGTCGCTGGAAGGCTCCATCCGCATGTCGTTCATGTGGGCGGGCATGGACAAGGCGGTGGGGAACATGAAGGTAGACCGCCACGCCGCCCTCGTCGATGCCATCACCACCGGCAATCCCGCCGAGGCGTCGGAGGTCGTCTTCGCGCACATGGCCGAAGCGGCCACCAACCTCGTCTCCTGACACCCAGCCCGGGAGAGAGGGACATCCCCCTCCGGGGGCTGCTCTCCCCCTGCGTCAGCCGTGGTCGCTCAGGTCGCGGAGGCGACCACGGCCACAGGCCGTTCAGCGATCGAAGCCGTCCTGGGGCCGGGAAACCGCCCCGTCGGGGCGGGTGGCTATGAGGTGGGCGTATCCGGTCTCGAAGGTCGGGTACGACAAGGCGCCCAGCAGACCGAGGAGGCGGGCGCCGCTGAGGATGGTGCCGCTGGCGACCTCCGGTCGGGCCCTCGGGGGCGCCGGGAGTCCCAGCTGGCGGGCGATATAGGTGACGACCTCGCCCAGCGGGACCGGGCCCTGGTCGACGGCGTGCAGGAGGCGCGGCGGATCCGCCGCGACGAGCAGCGCCTCCAGGGTGCGGACCAGGTCGGTCTCGTGGATGCGGTTGGTACGCCTGGCGTACTGGACCGGCGCGCCCTCGATGACGTTCCGCACGAGCATCGTCCGGCCGGGCCCGTAGATACCAGCCGGTCGGACGATATGCGCGCCGAACAGGTCGGAGGCCAGGAGCTCTCCGTCGAGAAGCGCGCGGCCGCGTGCGGTGACCGGGGCGGGCGCTTCCGCCTCGGTGAGCACCCGGCCGTCCGTATACCCCTCGAACACCCGGGTGGAGGACACGAACACGACCCGCCGTGGCACGCTGGGCAGCGCCGCGGCGAGGTGGTGGAGCGAGGCGCGGTAACCGTCCGGCTGGCCTCCGGGGTCCTGCGTCCCGGGGGGCAGGGTGATCACCAGGGCATCCACGTCCGGCAGGGCATCTCGGATCGGCTCGCGCAGGTCGACGGCGAGAGCGGAGAACCCGGCAGGCAGGGAGGCCGTGTCCCGGCGGAGCGCGAACACGTCCCAGCCGACTGCCGTCAGGTCCTGCCCCAGGCGGGTGCCCAGCTTCCCGCAACCGACCAGGAGGATCCGACCGGGTGGGCCATGCGGGGCTGTCAGTGCGTCAGGCATGTTCCCAGTCTGCCTCGGCAACGGCCCGCCTGGGTGCGCTCGGCGGTGGCGATGACGAGCCCGCGGCCCAGTCGCCGCACCGGATCTCCATTCCTGAGGTCAGGCTCAGGCCGCGACTGTCGTTGTCAGGCCACGGTGGTGCCGAAGGCCAGGCCCAGCACGTAGGTGACGGCGGCCGCACCGTAGCCGATGGCCAGCTGGCGCAGTCCCCGCTTCAGGGGCGAGGCCCCGGAGAGCAGTCCGACCACCCCGCCGGTGAACAGCAGTGCGATCCCGACCAACACCGCCGCCACCACGATGGCGCCCATCCCGGACATGCCGAACAGGTAGGGGATGACCGGGATGATGGCCCCGGAGGCGAAGAACAGGAAGCTGGACCCGGCGGCGTGCCACGGGCTGCCGATCTCCTCATAGTCCCCGGACCGGTCGACCGGGCCCTGGGAGCCGTCCGGGCGTGCCGAGAACGAGGGATTGCAGTCGCAGTCGAAGTAGCCCAGGCGTTCCTGGGCGCGGTGCACGGCATCCTCCTCGGCCATGCCCCGGGCCCGGTAGACCAGCACCAGTTCGTTCTGGCCCAGATCCAGGTGCTCGGCGGCCTCGAGGGTGACCTGGGTGGGCGAGGACGCCTCGAGCAGTTCGCGCTGGGAGCGCACGGAGACGAATTCCCCGGCCGCCATGGACAGGGCCCCGGCCAGCAGTCCGGCGATCCCGGTGAACAGCACCACCTCATGGGCGACCCCGGTGGCACCGATGCCCAGCACCAGGGCCAGGTTGGACACCAGGCCGTCGTTGGCCCCGAACACCGCGGCCCGGAAGCCCCCGGCCAGCTTCTCCCGGCCCCGGGAGGCCAGGCCCCGGACGACCTCCTCGTGGATCGCCTCGTCCGCGACCATGGCGGCGGTGGCGTGCTGGTCCTTGGCGTAGGGGGAGTCGGACTCGGCCCGCTGGGCCAGGGCCAGTACGAACACCGAGCCGAAGACCTTGGCCAGCCAGCGCAACAGCACCCGGTGCGGGGAGGGCGGTGGCAGGTGGTGGGCGTGCTCGCCCAGCAGGGCCCGCCAGTGCTCCTCGTGACGGCGCTCGGCCTGGGCCAGCCCGAGCAGGATGTCCCGCTCGGGGCCGTGCTTGCGGTGGGCGATCTGCCGGTAGATCTGCCCCTCGGCGATCTCATCGGCCAAGTACCGCCGCCAGCGCCGGACCTGATCCCGCGTCGGCTCGTCTACGGAGGAGGCGGATGTGGTGGAGTCGTCCGGAGTATGCATCGAGTTCCTCAAGGCAGGGCCCCGACCGATGCCCGTACCCATTCGGGTAGACCTCGGCCAGAGCAGTGTCTGGCCGAAGGTCTCGCTCGCCCGGACGCACGGTCCGGGTGGGGCGCCGGGACTCCCATACAAGGAGGCCAGCATGTCGACGCACCGCTTCAACCACCCCTGGCGGGGCGGGCGGGAACTACTCCCCTTCGGCCCGACCAGTCTACCGACAGATCACCCGGGTGAGGGGGGGCAGGTAACGAGAGATGCACCACCCGCCGAAACACCCGGACGAGGAAGGCGGTCAAACCCTCTGGGGCCCCCACGGCGGGCCCCGTCGCTGCCAGGATGACGGTAGTTGACGCTACAACCAGTCTGCGGGTATCGTATTGGTTGAAGCTATAAGCAATTGGGCGGCGGGGCTTCCTCGCCGCTGCCCCGACAGTGCACAGATCAACAGAAACGACTCCATGACTTCTCAGGCCTCCTCCCCCGTCACCCGGTCCACCCTGGCCCGCACCATCCTGCGCCTCGCCCTCGGCGTGGTCTTCTTCGCCCACGGCTGGCAGAAGATCTTCGAGTACACCATCCCCGGCACCCAGGCGGCCTTCTCCGAGATGGGGGTGCCGGCGGCGCAGCTGGTCGCACCCGCCGTCGGTTTCCTCGAGCTGCTGGGCGGTGCCGCCCTGATCCTCGGCATCCTGGTCCGTCCGGTCGCGGCACTGCTGACCCTGAACATGCTCGGGGCCCTGTTCCTGGTCCACGCCCCCGCCGGCCTCTTCGCGGAGCAGGGCGGATACGAGTTCGTCCTGGTGCTCGCAGCCGGGGCAGCCGCCCTGGCCGTGGCCGGAGCCGGCCGCCTCTCCCTTGACGCCCGGATCTTCGGACGCAGCCAGAACCCCGCGCTGGCGGCCCTCGCCTGAGCGACGACCGCTGACACGCCACAGTGACGGCGCCCGGTACCCGCCCCCGCGGATACCGGGCGCCGTTGCCGTCGGAGGGAACGGCCGAAGAGCCGACCAGGGGCCGAACCGGGCCGGCGCCGACAGACCTCACACGCCTCCAGGTGACGACATTCAGGGCCGGGAGGGTCCGTGATCGTAGCGGGTGTACGCGACGGCCAAGCGCTCGTCCGGGTCCAGCCGGGACAGGATTGCCGTGGTGATGTCCTTGAGCTGACCCACCTGCTCGAGACTCAGCACGTCGAAGACGTGCTCGCGCACGGTGGCCGCATGCCCGGTGGCGGCAGCCCTCACCGCGGCCCACCCCGCCTGGGTGAGGGACGCGTTGATCGCCCGGCCGTCCCCCGGGCAGGGAGCGCGCGCCACCAGCCCGCGCTCCTCGAGCCGACGCACCACATGGGACAACCGCGGCAAGGTGGCATAGGTCCGCGCCGCGAGGTCCCGCATCTGCAGGGTGTGCTCGGGCGCCTCGGAGAGCATGGCCAGCACGAAGTACTCGAAGTGCATGAGGTGCTCGTCCCGGCGCAACTGGCCGTCCAGCACCCCCGGAAGCAGTTCCACCACCGCCACCAGGCGTACCCAGGCGGCCAGCTCGTCCCCAGTCAGCCAGGGCTCCTCTGCCATCACGACCCTCCTTCACCATGCATGAATAGTTGTCTCTACAAGTGTATCGTGCTACGGTCTTACTTGTAGAAACAACCAACGACCTCCAAAGCTCCCGTGGCAACCCCCAGGATCATCCGCACCGGGCTGCCCTCGATCGACGCGGGGGCAGCCCGGACCCGGGAACTGGAGGTCATGGACATCCTGCAGATCACCCCGGCCGCCGCCGGGAAGGTCTCCTGGACCGCCGGCTTCGCCGTCACCGCCTGACCCTGAATCCAGCGGGACCCCCGCTGGTCCGCAGGCTCACCCCTGAGGCGGACAACGACTGGCCCCTCGCATCCCCCACCTCAGAAAGAGTCTGATCCCATGTCCCTCTCACCCGTCCGGTTGAACCATGCCGTCCTGTTCGTCACCGACCTGGAGCGGGCCGAGCGGTTCTACACCGAGGTCTTCGGAATGGAGGTCGCCGCCCGCGAGCCCCACGCCAACGCCGCGTTCCTGCGGCTGCCCCGATCGGGCAATCACCATGATCTGGGGTTGTTCGGCCTCGGCTCCGGCGCGGCGCCCACGGCGCGTGGCGGGGTCGGGCTCTACCACCTGGCCTGGCAACTGGACACCATCGAGGAACTCGCCCAGGCGCGCCAGGCACTGATCGAGGCCGACGCCTATACCGGCCAGTCCAGCCACGGTGCCACCAAGAGCATCTACGGGGCGGACCCGGACGGCAACGAGTTCGAACTGATGTGGATGTTGCCCCGGCAGTACTGGGGTGCCTACGAGCACGCCGCCCCGGTCGAGCCCCTCGAGCTCGACGCCGAACTCGAGCGCTGGGCCGGGGTGGGCACCGCCGGCCGCATCACCATCGACGCCGCGGAGGACCGCACGTGAGCGGGGCCTTCGACGCTCCCACCGTCACCTGGCACGGACCCGACGCGGCCGACCGTCCGCTCGTCATGCTGCTGCACGGCCGCGGTGCCGACGAGACCGGCATCATCGACCTGGCCCGGCACCTTCCCGCCGGCGCGGTGTACGCCGCCGTCCGTGCCCCGATCCGCTCCGGGAACGGCTACGCCTGGTTAGCCAACCGCGGCATCGGCCGCCCGCTCGCCGAGTCCCTCGACGAGGTCATGGCCTGGTTCCGGCTCTGGCTCGATGACGTGGCCCCGGCCGGGCGTCCGGTGATCCTGGTCGGCTTCAGCGGCGGCGCCGCCTTCGCCGGGGGGCTCCTGCTGGCCGATCCCCAGCGGTTCGCCGGCGCAGCGATCCTGTACGGGACACTGCCGTTCGACGCCGGCGTCCCGACCTCCCCGTCCCGGTTGGCCGGGGTGCCGGTCTACGTCGCCCAGGGCGAGACGGACACGGTGATCCCCCGGGAGCTCCTGGACCGCACCTGGCACTACCTGCTGACCGAGTCCGGGGCCTCCGCCACCGCCCGCCGCGACCCGGGTGGCCACGCCATCACCACCGACACGATCACCGGGCTCGGCGACTGGATCTCCGACCTGCTGCGGGACTGACGCGACCAGGGCCCCTCGCTGTCGACCGGGCCACCCCTGCGGGACGGCGACGTCCTGATCCACAGGCTTCTCACCGCATCAGACCCGCGGCGGTGGCCCGTCATCGAAACGCCAGAGGGTCCTGCCAGAATCGGCAGGACCCTCTGGCACCGGTACGCGAGACCAGGCTCGCGCACCGTTCACATCACTTCAGCAGCTCGCGGGCGGCCCTGGCCCACGCGTTGGTGACATCCTCGGCGAACTGGATCTGGGTGGCTGCCGCGTCGCGGACCCATGCGACCCGAGCGGCGCCAACCATCTGGCGCTGCAGGTCGAAGACGTTCTTGGCTGCGGCCTGGTAGGTGTCCACACCGACGCGGCTGACGGTCTTCGACGAATCGACCACGGCGGAGTTGATCTCCTGGAGGCGCTCGGCGTTGTCCCCGGCGCGCTGGGCGGCTTCCTGGGCCAGCTCGGCCACACGCTCAGAGTTCTCCTCGAACCGCTGCGTGGCCTGCTCCACGAGCTCGGCGGCCTTCTGCTGGGCCGGCTCGGCAGTCTTCACGACCGGGGCGGCGGCCGGGACCGGAGCAACGGTCCGCACCGGAGCGACCGTCTGGACCGGGGCAGGAGCCTGGACCGGGGCAGCCGTCTTCGTGGGAGCGGCCTCGGCCGGGGCGGCAGCCTTGGCAGGAGCGGCAGCCTTGACCGGGGCGGCCTTGGCAGGAGCCGCAGCCTTGGCGGGAGCGGCAGCCTTGGCCGGGGCGGCCTTGGCTGGAGCGGCGGCCTTGGCCGAAGCGGTCTTGGCGGGGGCGGCGGCCTTGGCGGGGGCGGCGGCCTTGGCGGGGGCGGCGGCCTTGGCGGGGGCAGCGGCCTTGGCGGGGGCGGCGGCCTTGGCGGGGGCAGCAGTCTTGGTCGACTCGGTGGCAGTCTTCGCCTGCTCTGCGGCAGCCTTGGCCTTGGCCTGGGCGACGTTGGCCTTGTTGGCGGCCTCGTTGGCCTTGGCCTGCTCGGCGTTGGCCTTGGCGTCGTCGGCGGTCTTGGCCTGCTCGGCGGCGGCCTTGGCCTTGGCCTGCTCGACGTTCGCCTTGTTGGCGGCCTCGTTGGCCTTGGCCTGGGCGGCGGTGGGGGTGGCGTTGTTGGTGTCAGCAGCCATGATGTCTCCTTATGTTGATGCATATGGCAGCAATTTCCCTGCCTGCGTTAACAAAGTTAGCAACCAGCTGCTAACACTAGCAACCCGGACAGGGTCCGCCACCGCGCACCGGCCCCTCACGCCCCGGGAGCCCCACAGGCCTCACCACCCCTGGCCCGGACGCCCCCGGGGAGAGAAGCAGGCCTCCGGACCGTAGACGTGCCCCCACGCACCGGCGCAGGATGGGGGCGGGTCTCGACCTCCGGGACCTCCCGTGGCGAAAGGTCCTGCTGTGGCAACGCTTACCGTATGGAAGTTCGACAGTGAAACCGGGGCGGAGGAGGCGGAGAGCACTCTGTTGAACCTGCAGTCCCAGGAGCTCATCAAGGTACATGACGCGGCGGTCGTCTCCTGGGCAACCGACGCCAAGAAGCCCAAGACGCGTCAACTGCACAACATGGCCGGCGTGGGCGCCCTGGGCGGATCATTCTGGGGATTCCTCTTCGGCCTCATCTTCTTCGTGCCCCTGCTGGGCGCGGCAGTGGGTGCCGCGGTAGGCGGGCTCAGCGGCTCCCTGGCCGATGTGGGCATCGACGACTCCTTCATCAAGCGCATCCGTGAGACGGTGACCCCGGGCACGTCGGCGCTGTTCCTGCTGACGAGTGGCGCGGTCATGGACCGGGTGACGGAGCACTTCGCCGGCACCAGGTTCGAGCTGGTGGAGACGAACCTCAGCCGTGAGGACGAGGACGCGCTTCGGCAGGCCTTCGCCCCGGAGTGACCACCGCACCGTCCCTGTCCCTCCTCCCTCCCTCACGCCCGGGGAGGGGCCCCGTCATCGGGATCGGCGGCGGGGTTCGAGGGACCGTCGTCCCGTGCAGCGGGTGCGCCCTGGGCACGGCGCAGGCCGATCTGCACCGCTCCGAGGAAGACCTTGATGACCACCCCGAGGAGCACCACCCCGGTCACCATCTGCACGATGACGGCGGCCCGTGCGGGTTCCGAGACCGCGGCGATGTCCCCGAACCCGACCGTGGCCAACGTGGCGATGGTGAAGTACAGGGCGTCGGTGCGGTCCAGCGGCTCGGTGAAGGCGTCGGCGTCCCGTCCGGACATCGTGTAGTAGGAGCCGGCGAACAGCACGATGTACAGCGGGATCGAGGTGGCCAACGACTCCACCGCGCGCAACCGCGGCGACGGTGCGTTCATCACGGCCCGAACCTGCCAGATGACCAGCACGGTCAGGGCGGTGAGGCCCACCACGAACCAGGTGAGGCTGCCGCCGCGGTCCAGGGGCAGCAGGTAGTAGACAGTCAGCAGGGCCGCCCCGGTCAGGATCGGCCGCAGCAGCGTCCACGGTCGTAACCGCGGCCAGTCGGCGGGCGCCCCGAGCACGCTCATGGACGGTCCGTGTCCTGTGGCCCGCGCCAGGTGGTGGCGTTCAGGCCACGGCCCGGCGGATGTTCTTCTTCTCGACCCTCTTGTCCCACCAGCGGGTGAGCACGAGGTAGCCCAGGATCCACGTACCGAGAGCCGTGACGATCCAGACCAGCAGGGTGGCCAGGACCCAGGCCGTGACGCCGGAGATGACCAGTCCCTCCGGGAAGAGGGTCGCGATCCAGAGGGCCAGCAGGGTGGACACCAGGCCCACGCCGCCGAGGATGGCCGACGCATACTGCCGGGCCATGTTGAACACGAACGGGCCCAGGACGGCCTGCCCGATCACGAAGACGAGCACGGCCACGACGAACCCGGAGGGCTGCAGCGTGACGCCGTCGATCAGCGATCCGGCCAGCAGCAGCCCGATGGCGGCCATCACCACGTTGATGACGGCCTGAAGCAGCATGCGAATCATGGTGATCCCCTGTTCCTGGGTCCCGGCCCCCTGGGCTTGCGCCGGTCGCGGCCCGCTGTTCAGACGTGTGGCGCAAGCCCCTCTGATGACTCCATGAGAGACCCGGTGGCGACCGTGGTCAAGGGCCAGCCGCTCGGTCCCCCGGCCCGGCACCGTTCAGCGGTGGTCCGCCCGGACCGTCCTGCCCGTCCGGGCGAGAACCTGTTCCTGGCGGGAGGCATCTGCGGGCACCTCGACCCCCTTCTTGAAGATGCCCGGGGCATAGGCCGCCTCACCGTAACCGTCCACGGCGGCGTCCACCTCGGCCAGTTCCTCCTCGGTGAGCCGGTGGTCCTGTCCCTGGGAGGTGGCCAGGTCCCACCGGTGCACGATCAGGTCCATCCCGTAGAAGTCCATGAGCACCTGGCCGACCGTCGAGTCACCGAAGGGGGTCTCCAGGGGCCGTGACACCAGGTCCTCGTCGCCGACCAGGGCCGACATGGCGGCGACGTGGTGGTTCCACTGCTCGGCCGGGGTGCCGGGCACCAGCGGGATCTCGCGTCCCTGCCGGCCCATGAACTCCCGGTGGCTCTGCATCAGGTGGTCCACGATGTCCGCGGCGGTCCAGCCCTCGCACGGGCTCTGCGCCTGCCAGTCGGTGACGGAGTTGATGACGTCGGTCAGTGGTTCGGAATGACGGCCCCAGGTCTCGGCGAGTGTGCTCATGAGGATATTGTGCTCAGTTCCCCGGCCCACTGGGAAGGCTGAGCTCCAGCCGCTCCCCCCGCCACCCCGAGCGCAGCCAACGGTCATGGCTGGCGATCACCACGGCGCCCGGGTAGTCCGGGACCGAGGCCTCCAGCCGGGTGGCCAGCAGCAGCGAGAAGTGGTTGGTCGGCTCGTCCAGCAGCAGCACCTCCGGCGGATCGGCGAGCAGCATGGCCAGGTCCAGGCGCCGGCGCTGCCCCACGGACAGCACGCCCACCGGCTGGCCCTCGTCTCGTGCGGTCAGCAGTCCGAACGTGCCGAGGGGCACCCGCTCGGCCGTCTCGATGCCGACGGCGGCCCGGTACGCCTCCGCCACGGTCTCGTCCGGGTCCATGGTCCTGGGTTCCTGGCCGAGCATCCCGACCGACCGCCCCCCGGCCCCGTCGGACCGGGCCGAGACCGAGCCGGCGTCGGGTTCCAGGTCACCGGCCAGGATCCGCAGCAGGGTGGTCTTGCCCGCCCCGTTCGGGCCGGTGACCAGCAACCGGGACCGCGCGCCCAGCGCCACGGACACCGGGGCGAGCCGCCCGGCGAGTCCCACCCCGGTGGCCGCCAGCACCGGTGCGGACGACGCCGACCGGTCACCGCGGCCGTCCGGCCCGCCTCCCGCCGTGGCCGCGGCGAGGCCGGTGAAGCGCAGCACGGGCGGGGGCCTGCGGACCTGGGCCCGCTCGAGGCGGGCCAGCGCGGTGGCGGCGTCGTTGACCCGGCGCCGCACGACCGTGGCGTTGCGGTCGGAGTAGAACTTCTGGGCCATCTTCCCCTCGGTGCGCGGCGGGCGGTCCGCGTGGCCGACCGTGTGGTTCTGTGCCATCTGGCGCCGCAGCCGCCGCAATTCCTCCTGTTCCTCCCGGTAGCGCCGTTCCCAGCGGGCACGCTCATCGATCCGGTGCAGCAGGTACTGGGTGTAGGTGCCGCCGAACCGGGTGACGCCCACGCCGGCACCCCTGCCGTTCCCGTCCGCACCGTCCCCGTCCCCGCCGGCCGCACCGGCGTCCCTGTGGGGCCCCGGGGCGGGATCCAGGTCGAGCAGGCTGGTGGCCGCCTCGTCGAGGAAGGCGCGGTCATGACTGGCGATGAGCACCGGTCCGGACCAACCGGCGAGCAGGTCCACGAGCAGGGCGGTGCCGCGGTCGTCGAGGTGATTGGTCGGCTCGTCCAGCAACAGGGTGTCCGGGCGCCGAAGCAGCAGCCAGGCCAGCGACAACCGGGACACTTGGCCACCGGACAGCTCACCGGCCCGCCGGTCCCGGGGGACCCCGGCCAGGCCCAGGCCCTCGACGACCCGGTCGACGACGTGCCCCACGTCCCAGGCCCGGGTGCGGGCGGCCTCGGCCAGGGCGCGGTCATAGGCCGTCACGAGCCGGTCACCGGGCGGCCGTTGCCCCACGGCGAGCGCCTCCGCGAGCCGGGCGACCTCCTCCACGAGGTGCCGTTGCGGCGCGGTGGCCTGGGCCAGCACCTGCTCCACGGACAGGGTCAGCTCGAAGGCCGGCTGCTGGTGATAGAGCCCGGTGCTGCCGGGCGCGCTGATCCGGCCGGCGTGGTCGTCGTCGAGGCCGGCGATGATGCGCAGCAGGGTGGTCTTGCCGGTGCCGTTCTCACCGATGAGACAGGCGCGCTCACCCGAGGAGACGGTGAAGCTGATGTCGGTCAGGACGCGGTGGTCCGCGAAGGACCGGGAGACGCCGTCCACCACGAGGTGATCGGCGCCGCTGAGGGTCGAGGCGGCGGCCAGCCGTGCGGCAGAGGGCCGCGAGGGACGAGGGGTCGAGGAGGTCATGACGGTCCTGGGGCGGTCGGTCGGATCCCGCCGGGCGGCTCGGACGCAGCCTCGGGCGCGGGACGGAGGGGACTCAGGACCTCATGGCAGTCAAGGGTACGGCTCAGTCCCGTATCCGGTCCACCCTGTGCCTCAGGGCCACGGCCCCGCCGGCGAACCGCTGCTCACCGATGAGCTCGAGGTCCAGGCCCAGCCCGGCCGGGAACACCGCCAGTCCCCCGCCGATGACGATCGGCAGCAGTACCTGGCTGACCTCGTCCACGAGCCCGGCGCGCAGGGCATAGGCGGCGATGGTCGGACCACCGATCAGCAGGTCGCCCGCCGCCTCGGCCTTCAGCCGGCGCACGGTCGCGGGATCGAAGTGACGTTCCAGCGTGGTGCGCCGGGTGCTGGCCCTGTCCAGCGTCGAGGAGTAGACCACCTTGTCCGCCCGCTGCCATGCCCGCGCGAACTCGGCGGTCACCGGTGCGGACGCGGCCAGTTCCGGGTCGTTCTCCCACGGGGTCATCAGTTCGTAGGTCCGGCGTCCGTAGAGGTGGACGGCGACGCCGGCCAGCTCGTCATTGGCGTACTGGTGCACCTCGGCGTCCGGCATGGCCCAGGAGAAGTCCCCCGCCTCGTCGGCGATGTACCCGTCCAGGGAGGCGATCACCGAGTAGATGAGCTTGCCCATCGTTCAGTCCTCCTGTTCCGAGCCGAGTCCGGCGAGCGCGGTGCCCCCGGGACCGTCACCGTGGGCCAGTCCGGCCAGCTCGTAGGCGGCGTACACCACCCCGTGGGGGAAGACCTTGCCGTCGATGCGCCGCAGCCGCGGGGCATCGAAACCGTCCGGGAAGAAGGACCGCCCGCGGCCCTGCCAGGCCGGGTGGGTGAACATGCGGAACTCGTCCACCAGCGCCGCCTCGATCAGGGTGTGCGCCAGGTGGATACTCCCGGTGACGACCACGTCACGGCCGTCCTGCCGCCGCAGCTCCCGGACGGCCTGGAGGGGGTCGCCGCCGATGACGGTCGTGTTCTCCCACTGCGGGTCGGTCAGGGTGGCGGAGACCACGCGCTTGTCCGCCCGGTCCAGGGCCTCGGCCACTCCGGTGGTGTCATCCGCCCGGTGCGGCCAGTAGCCGCGGAGGTCCTCGAAGGTCTGCCGGCCCAGCAGCAGCACGTCCTCGCCGGCCGTCTGGCGCCGCATCTCCCCGACCAGTTCCGGGTCCTGGTCGGCGGGGTCGAACCAGTCGTCGAGCATCTCGATCCGCCCGTCCAGGGTCATGTTCTGCGTGATGACGATGCGCATGGATGGTCCTTCCGTCGGCGCCGCAGGGGTCGCTGGCGCCCTCTCCTCGTCCCACAGTAGGGAGGGCCGTCGCGTCCGGGAACACCCGGTCGCACCGGGCCGGGGGTTCAGCTGCCGCGGGACAGGATCGCCGCGACCGTCTCGTCGTCGACGGCGGCGAAGTCCCGGTAGTGGGCCCCGACGGCCCGGAAGCCCCGGGGGGTGGCCAGTACCTCGATCTCGTCGGCCTCGCGGCTCATGAGCATCGAGTCCACGGTGGTCCGCGAGGCAACCGGCACGGCCAGCACCACGCGCGCCGCCCCGAGGGCCCGGGCCACTCTGCAGGCCACCCGGGCGGTGGAGCCCGTGGCGATGCCGTCGTCGACGATCATCGCGGTCTTGCCCGTGAGGTCCAGCGGCTCCCGGCCGGCACGGAAGAGCCGCGCCCGGCGGTCCAGGGTCTGCTGCTCGCGGCGTTCGACCAGCGCCACTTGCTCCTGCGTGACCCCGAAGTGCCGGATGGTGCCCTCGTCCTGGAGCCGGACGCCCTGCTCACCGATGGCACCCATCGCGAGCTCCGGGTAGGAGGGCACCCCCAGCTTGCGGACCATGATCACGTCCAGCGGTGCGCGCAGTTCCCGGGCCACCACTTCCGCGACCGGCACCCCGCCGCGGGGCAGGCCCAGCACCACGACGTCGGCGTGCCCGGCCCAGCGCGGGGCGAGCCGCGCTGCGAGCTGGGCACCGGCGTCGTATCTGTCCTGGAATTCCGGCACGTCCCCTCCCTGGGATGGGCTGTGGGTCGCCCCCAGCGTAGGCGCGCCGGTCGTGGCACTGGAAGGGCCCCCGACCACCCGGCGTTCCCGGCAACGGCCCGGATGACCCCGTGTGACGAGATTCACGGCATATTTTGCATACAAATCAAATGCCTGACTACACTGTGATCGCAATCACAGCAGAATAGCCGTTGCCGTTGAGGTGTGGCGGGAGAGTCCCGTCCGGCACCACCGGTCGGGCGCCGTAGGAGCAATTCCTCCCGGGAAACTCTCAGGCCCCCGCACCGCCGCACCGAGGCACATCTGGAAAGTAGCGCGGTCTTCGCCGTGCTCGCCGAAGGAGCAAGTCCCGCCCCGCCCGGGTGGGATGGAAACTCTCAGGCCGCGCAACAGATCGGGGAGGAACCTACAGACGACGCGAGAACGATCGCAGACCCCAGGAGTTCCCCGGATGACGAATGCACGTGCATGGCCCGGTCTCACCCCGGGCGGTGAGGCCTCCCCGGCCGGCCGCCCCACCGGCCCCGGCGCCGCGGCGGAGCAACGGTGCGCCAAGATCGCCCAGGCCGCGGCCACCGGACTGATGACGCACCGGGACGTCGAGGACGCCCTCGTCCGCATCGACGGCCCCCGGCGCGCACCGCGGCTGTGGATCGAGTGCTTCCTGTCCCCCCACGCGGACGTCACCCGCACCACGGAGGTGGTCGTCGGAGTCCGCGAACAGCTCGAGGCCATGCTCGACCTCACCTTCGACACCGTCGAGATGACCATCCGGAACGTCACCGTCCCGGGGTAGGCCGGCCTCGGTTACCTCCGGGTGGCCACCGTCAGCAGGTACTCGATCTCGAAGCGCGCCCGGTCCTCGGTCCCCACGTTCGCCTCGTCGAAGAAGGCCTGGAACGCCTGGTCGAATTCCTCGGCACGGCCCTCGCCCTCGGCGTTCCTGCGGACGGTGATCGTGGGGCCGTAGGACGCCTTGAAATGCTCGGCGAATTCGCGCGGCGTGCCGAAGGCGGTGACCTCGAGGGTGCCCCGGCTGGCGGAGTCCACCGCCACCCGATCACCCAGCAGGGCGCGCTGGTGCTCCTCGGTGCCCCACAGCGGCGCCGGCTGCACTCCGGGCGGGGGCGCCGGGGCGAAGGGCTTCATGGTGCGGAAGAGCCCGCCCACCACGCCCTCGGGCGTCCAGCTCAGCAGGGCGATCGTCCCGCCGGGCCGGCACACGCGCACGAGCTCGTCGGCGGCCTCCTGGTGGTGGGGGGCGAACATCACGCCGATCGAGGACATCACCACGTCGAAGGAGGCGTCCTCGAAGGGCAGGTGCTCGGCGTCGGCCTCCACCCACTCCAGGTCGAACCCCTGCGCCTCGGCGCGCAGCCGCCCTGCGTCCAGCAGCTCGGGAGTGAGGTCGACGGCGGTGACCCTCGCCCCCGTGGCCGCTGCCGGCAGGGACGCGTTGCCCGTGCCGGCACCGACGTCCAGGACGCGCTGGCCGGAGGTGACGCGGGCTGCCTCGACGAGTCTCGGCCCGAGGGGGAGCAACCACGTCTCGACCATGCCCGGGTAGTCACCCGAGGCCCACATGGTGCGGTGCCTGGACTTCAGGTCGCGGTCGGCACCGGGTTGGCTTGCTGTCTGGCTCATGACGGGTTCTCCGGAGTCACTGGGATGTGCTGGACGGCCGGCTCGCCAGGGCGGGGATGCCCACCCACCGGTGGCGGGTCATGCGGCACCAGTATCCCACCGGGGGCGTCCGGCAGACAGGAACGAGGCGCTGCCCTCCCCGCGGGCTGGGCCCCGGGAAGGGCCGGGACGGGGGGCCGGGGACCACCTGATCTCCTCCGGTCCGGCGACCCTCCCTGACTACACTGGATCGGTGACGATCCTGGACGCCCTGCTCGCCTTCACCGTGGTGGCCGGCCTGCTGACCCTGGTGCCCGGACTGGACACCGCCCTGGTGCTGCGGTCCTCGCTGACCCGGTCCCGCCCCTACGCGTGGGCCACCGCCACCGGGGTCGCCACCGGGGCCGTGGTGTGGGGCATCGCCGCCGCCGTCGGGGTCTCCGCCCTGCTCGCGGCCTCAGAGCTCGCCTACCGCGTGCTGACGATCACCGGGGCGGCGTACATGCTCTGGCTGGGTGCGTCGATGATCTGGTCCTCGTTCCGCGGCACCGGGAGGGACCCGGTGAACACTGCCGTGACGGGTGCCGCCTCCCCGGGCGAACCGGGGGGCTGGGGCGCCGGCTCCCCGGCGCCCGCCGACCCTCCCTGGCGCGGCTGGCTGACCGGTGCCGGCACCAACCTGCTCAACCCCAAGGTCGGCGTGTTCTACATCGCCACCATCCCGCAGTTCCTCCCCGACGGCGTCTCGCCCCTGCTGATGGGTGCGGCCCTGGCCGGGGTGCACGCCGCGCTCACGATGAGCTGGTTCGCCGTGCTCATCATCGGGGGCGGCTACGCACGCCGCTGGCTGTCCAGCCCGCGGTCCCTGGCCGCCATCGACCGGGTGACCGGCCTGGTGCTGATGGGCTTCGGCGGCACCCTGCTGGCCGACGCCCTCACCGGTCCGGCTCCGGCCGCCGCCCGCGGATGACCGTCCTCCGGTGCTGACGCCTGCACGCCGGGGTGCCTGAACGGCGTCCTCGACCCGCCCGATGAACTGGTGCGGGGAGCCGCCGGGAGGAGTACATTGCGGTGCAATCACGCGCACGGGCCACCGGCGCGGGGAGCCAGCGGTCAGGCCGGGGGCCTGGACAGGAGGCCCATCGGTGCAACGGACCCGCGCGGTGATCGCGTCACTGCTCCCCCTGGTCCTGCTGACGTCCTGCTCGGCGCCGGAGAGTTCGCACTGCGTGCTGGACCCGGGGCGGATGCCCGAGGGCTGGCGCCCCTCCGGCACGGTGCAGCAGGCCCTGGTGGCCGAGCCCTGGTCCGTGACGGAGTCCGGGGAGGCGGCCTTCTCGGTGCGCCGGGGCATCGAGGAGATGGTCGACCTCTACGAGCGGCGGCCGGGGGCCGCCGAGGACCTCTGGGAGGACTCCGTGGCCTCCCTGATCGAGGTGACGTACGCGAGCGCCAACACCGCCGACGTCGACCAGATGGCCCGCGACGGCGCACGGGAGAACCTCACGGACCTGGTCCAGCCCTTCCTGGCCCGCGATCCGGGGGCGCTCACGTGCTCCGACTACGGATCCGTCCTGCCGCTGGCCATCCACGCGCACAACCAGTACCAGGCGAACGACGCCCGGGTGGAACACATGGTCGGCCTCGCCAACGCCGCTCTCGCCCGGTGCGACTCGCTGTCCGCCGCGATGGAGCTCGACTACGAGCCGATGCTCGCCTCCGGTGAGGCCTCCCTGGGGGACGCCTTCGACCTGGTGATCTGGACCCTGCTCCTGATCGAGGCACAGGTCGTCCCCGGCCTGGACGTGCCGCCCGAGGCCCGTGATCTCCCCGCCAGGGCATGGCGCTTCCTCCAGGACTATCCGCTGCCCGGGGCCGCGGAGTTCCCGGAGGGGGCCGACGACGGGACGTTCATCGAGACGGCATACCTGGCCACGCACATCGCCTACATCCCCACGGGCAACCATCGGTACCCGATCTACGTGGAGGATGCACCCACCGTGTACGACTTCCACCGGGAGAACTTCTATCCCGTCCTGCAGATGGGCGAACTCGACCTGGTGGCCGAGTTCGTGGACTCCCTGCGCCAGTACGGGTGCACGGCGGAGAACGACCTGCAGGTGCGGGACGGGACGCGCTACCTGCTCAACGTCTTCCACGCGGGCGGTGACCGGTGGATGACCTACCGGGAACCGGGGGAGACGACCGCGGACGCCGAGGACTACGACCTGGTCCACAAGGCCTGGACGGCCGTGCTCGGGGTGCGGGAGCGCGAGATCGAACCGCCCGATCCGGGCACCTACGGTGGGGTGGTCCGCAGCTGGCTGCCCGCCCCCGAGTGACCGCGACGGCCGGGTGTGGCTGGCCGCTGCGCGTCACCCCCGGCCGTACCAGCGCGCGATGTCCGGGGAGTCCGGCCATCCCGCGTAGGTCTCGCCCTGCGGCCACCCCTCGGGCACGTCCTGCCACTGCTCCTGCCGGCCGTAGGGCAGCGCGTCGATCAGCGCGAACGCGGCGGAGAACTGCTCGATCCCCCGCCCGGTGGTGTGCCAGGTGCGGTACACGTCCGCACCGTCGCGCAGGAACACGTTGAGCGCGAACCCACCACCCGGCGGGGCGTCGACGTCGGCCCCGAAGTCGCTGTGCGCCGTCGAGTACCAGGTCATCTGGTTCCCCACCTTGCGCCGGTAGGCGAGCGCCTCGTCGATCGGGCCCTGCGTGACGACCACGAACCGGGCGTCGTAGTTGTCGAGGAAGTCCAGGCGGGTGAACTGCGAGGTGAAGTAGGTGCAGCCACCGCACTGGAAGTCCGCGCCGGGCTCCCACATGTGGTGGTAGACGATCAGCTGGCGCTTGCCCTCGAAGACCTCGGCCAGGGTGATCGGGCCGAAGGCCCCCTCCAGCGTGTACGGGGGCAGCTTCACCGCGGGCAACCGGCGCCGCTGCGCGGCGATCGCGTCGAGCTCGTGCGTGACCGCCTTCTCCCGCCGGCGCAGGTCGTCGAGCTCGGCCTGCCACGTCGCCCGGTCCACGACGCGCGGCAGGGCGGGAGCCCGGTCCTGGTGCTGGACCGATTCCGTGACGGACATGGTGTCCCTCCTGGGTTCAGGCCGGGGCCACCGCGGTCCCGGTGATGGGACCACGCTAGGCCGGGCATGGCCCACCGGGCATCTCCGTTCCTGCGGGATGCGGTCGGCGGGACGGGTCGGTTCCGGCCAGGCCCGGAGCGCGCCCGCCGGTCAGCCGCGCACGTCGTGCAGGTGGTGCTCCATCTCGTGACCGATGTACTGGCCGAGCGAGGCGACGGTGAACTCCACCCCGTCCGAGCGGCGGCCCGTCCGGTCCCGGGCCCCGGCGGGCACGGACTCCAGGACGCTGACCGTGCGGCGCGTGGTCCGCCCCAGGTCCTCCCACGTGGTGCCCGGGTCCGCGGCCCAGTAGGCGAGCTTCACCGCCATGGCATCCCCGTCCCAGTCGGCGAACTCGGGGGCCTCCTGGTCACGGATCGCCTTCACGCGTTCGCCCAGCAACCGGACCATGTCCCGCACGTGGCAGGCGTACTCCAGCGGGGACCACACCTGCTCCGAGGGTCGCCGCGCCGCGTCGGGACGCTCGAGGACCGCCCGCCATCGCTCCGTGCCTGCACTGATCCGCCGGGCCGTCTCGGCCGCGTCGAAGGGCCGGAAGCCGCACTCCTCGCAACCGTCGGTGATGACGAAGGTCCAGTCGCGGTCGTCGCCGGGGACAGGGGCAGGGGCCTGGGAGCTCATGCCCCCATCCTGCACCCGTGACCCGACCCCGTCGAGGGGAGTCGAGGTGATGGGTCCAGCGCTGGGTACGCTGACAGCGTGAGCACCCCAGAGCCCGGCCGGCCCACGGGCCGGCCCGCCGGCCTGCCCTCCCTCGAGGCCTCCGGCATCGAGTACGCCCTGACCGAGCACGGCCCCGTGTCCTCCCTGGCCGAGGCGGCCGCCGCCCGCGGGGTGGAGCCGGGCCACCTGGTGAAGACGCTCGTGGTGCGACGCGGTGAGGGTGACTACGTCTTCGTGCTCGTCCCCGGCACACGCGCGATCGCCTGGCCCAAGCTGCGTGCCACGCTGGGCGTCAACCGCCTGTCGATGCCCTCGGCCGAGGAGGCCCGGGCGGTCACCGGTTATCCGCGCGGCAGCATCACTCCCTTCGGCTCGACGACGGCCTGGCCCGTGATCGCGGACCTCACCCTGCGCGGGCGGACGGTCTCCATCGGGGCCGGCGCCCCGGGTGCGGCCGTCACCGTCGACGCCGACGCGCTGATCGCGGTCCTGGCGGCCGACGTCGCTGACGTCACCGAGCCGGAGCCCGGGACCTCGTCCCGCACGCCTCGGCCGAGCCCGAGGAGACCGTGACGGGCGGCCGGCCGGGGTGGCGGCGAGCGGAGCGGGGGTGGGCGGACCGGCGTCGCTGGTCCCCACCCCGGACGTGCTGGAGACTGGGGTCGTGAGCCCGCATGAGGACGATCCACCGCTCGAGGAGTTCCGGCGCACGATCCTCGACCTGCTCTCGCGCCGCCGGGCAGGTGCCACGATCTGCCCGAGTGAGGCGGCCCGCGCCGTGGCCGGTCCCGGGAACGACTGGCGCCCCCTGATGGACGAGGCCCGCTCCGCGGCCGCGGGTCTCGTGGAGGCCGGGGAGGTGGTCATCACCCAGCGCGGCGAGGTGGTGGACCTCGCCACGGCCCGCGGACCCATCAGGATCCGCCGGGCCTAGCACCCCCCGGACCCACCGGCCGGGTGCGTTCAGGCCGTCTGGCTCACTCCGACTCCCGTTCCGCGAGGCCCGCGTTCCGGCGTCGCAGTCGCCGCGCCGTCGGCAGGACCGGCACGAGGAGGAGCCACGAGTACGCCGCGAGTTCCGGGCTCACGAACGCCACGGGCACGCTGCCGAGGAAGACCGCGGGCACCGGCCAGGCGCCGTGCAGCACGTACCGGTACAGCTCGGCGTCCACCTCGGGAACAATCAGCGCGGCCCGCCAGGCATGCCGCCAGATCAGGCTCAACGTGATGTACACCCCCGCCGTCACCACCGCGTAGAGCACCACGGGCCAGGGGGAGGTCCTGCCGCCGTAGTCGCTGAGCAGGCTCGTGGGCATGGGGAGCAGGGCGATGAGGAACAGCAACAACAGGTTGAGCCACTGCAACCGCACGTCGTACCGGCGGATGACGGTGAACTTACGGTGGTGATTCATCCAGGCGGTCCCGATGACCGTGAAACTCAGCACGTAGGCGAGGAATTCCGGCAGGTGGGCCGCGAGGGCCCGGTCGACCTGCTGCGGGTCGAGGTCACCGGGCAGGATCAGTTCCAGCACGAGCAGGGTCATGGCGATGGCGAACACCGCGTCGCTGAAGAAGACCAGCCGGTCCAGAGACGTTCCCGAGCCGAACAGGCTCCGGTGCCGCTCGGCCGGCGACCCGCCCCGTGCCGGGTCTACCGGAGCCCGCGTGCACGCCGGGCCGGACGGTGACGCGACGTCCGCCGCCTCGGTCGTCCCCCGGGACTCACCCGCCGGCGGGGACTCGAGGGGTGACGCCTCCGGCACCGCGACCGTCCGCAGGTCGACAATGGGCAGGTCCCCGTCCGTCTCGATCGCGTCCCCGCCCCCGTTGCGGGTGTGATACCCCGTGGTGAAGTGCCTGACCACGTGGACCGCGGCGCCCGCCGAGCGCAGCGCCGCGACGACCAGGTCCCGTTCCTCGTCCGTCCGCTCGGCCACCTTGTGCGTGATCTGCAGGGTGAACAGGGACAGCCCCACCCGGCGGTCGAAGGTGGCCGCCCCGACCAGGTCGGCGTCGAAGCCACCGGGCAGCGTCCAGCCGGGCGGACAGGCCCAGAACCGCACGTGGTGCCGCTGGGCGGGGCTGCCCGCCACCTCGCGCTCGAACGCCAGGTCCTGACGGCGGCCGAACACGAACAACGGGCTCACCGGGGCCGCCGGATAGCTGCGGCGGAGCAGGGACGCCCGGGTGATGCCCCACCCCGTGGACAGCTTCAGCGGGTCCGCGGCGGTCCAGCCGGCCGCGCGCAGTGCCGCGGCCAGCTGGTCCGCCGTCCCCAGGACGGCCAGGTTGACCGGGTCGCCCAACAGCCCATCGGCCGTCCGGGCCCTGCCGATGAAGTAATCGGGCACGTAGACCCGGGACAGCACGCGGTTCAGCTGCGGCAGCAGGACGTACGCGCAGAGCACCCAGAGGAGCAGGAAGCCCCAGACGAGGCGGCCATGGGTGTCGAACTCCTCGAGGACCAGGTGGTAGACGCCCAGGCCCACGAGGGCGGTGACGGCCAGGCGCAGCACCCGGTGGCACCACAGCAGGACGGTGGCGCGGGCGCTGTGGCGTCCCGACGGTTCCGGACCGTCGGGAGACATCCGGTGGCTGCTCTGCGTGTCCATGGTCTGGCCGGCCCTGCCGGCCCCGGCTCGGGGCCGTGCGGTCACCCTATCGGTCACCGTGGGCCACTGCACCCCTCGCTCGGCGCCTCGGTTGGAGCTCGTCCTGATGCGGCACGAGGCCCGCCGCCGGCCCGCTGGAGCCCCCCGCGGGCCCGGTCGACAGGACAGGTGCGGCACCCGGTGGTGCCGCACGTGTCCGGCGTCGTCGCCATTGCCCCGAACCGCTCCCGGTGCATACGGTGCCCTGACAGGGACGACGCCTCCCCTCCGCCTGTCGTTCCCGCACCGTACCGACCCAGGAGTTCCCGTGGCCGCCACCTTCCGCACCCCCGCCTATGTCTCCCCATGGCTGAAGGACGAGGTGGCCGACGTCGCCGATCTCGCGCGCTCCTTCTTCGCCCGGGAACTCACGCCCCACACCGAACGCTTCGCCGCGCAGCACCAGGTGGACTCCGGGACGTGGCTCGCCGCCGGGCAGGCCGGACTGCTCTGCATCTCCGTTCCGGAGGAGTACGGCGGCGGCGGAGGCGGCTTCGCCCACGAGGCCGCGGTGCTGTGGGAGCAGGGCAAGGCCGGGGACGGGTCCCTGGGGTACTCCATCCACTCCACGATCGTGGCGCACTACGTGCTCGCCTACGGCTCGGAGGAGCAGAAGCGCTCCTGGCTGCCGCGGATGGCCAGCGGCGAGCTCATCGGCGCGATCGCCATGACGGAGCCCTCCACCGGTTCGGACCTGCAGAACATCCGCACCACCGCCCGGCTCGAGGACGACCACTACGTGATCAACGGGTCCAAGACCTTCATCACCAATGCCACCCACGGCGGGCTGATCATCGTGGTGGCGCGGACCGGCGGGGAGGGTGCGCGCGGGGTGTCCCTGATCGCGGTGGAGACCGAGGGCCTGGCCGGGTTCGAGCGCGGGCGGGTGTTGTCCAAGGTCGGCCAGCACGGCCAGGACACCCGCGAACTGTCCTTCACGGACGTGCGCGTGCCGGCGTCGAACCTGCTGGGCGAGCGGGAGGGCCAGGGGTTCTACCAGCTGATGGCCCAGCTGCCGCAGGAACGGCTGGCGATCGCGATCACGGCGGTCGGCTACGCCGAGCTGGCGTTCGAACTGGCGCTGGACTACACCCGCCAGCGCGAGGCGTTCGGGCAGAAGGTCTTCGACTTCCAGAACACCCGGTTCACGCTGGCCGAGGTCAGCACCGAGGTCCTGGTGGCCCGGACCTTCCTCGACCACTGCGTCGCCCTGCACGTGGACGGCCAGCTCGATGCCGCCATGGCCTCGCGCGCGAAGTACTACTCCACCGACCTGCAGGGCACGGTCATCGACCGCTGCGTGCAGCTGTTCGGCGGGTACGGCTACATGCTCGAGTATCCGATCGGCAGGCTGTACGCCGATGCCCGGGTGCAGCGGATCTACGGCGGGACGAACGAGATCATGAAGGAGCTCATCGCCCGCAACCTGTGAGACGGACGCGCACCGCCCCCGGTCCCGGCCCCGGCCTGGGCCTCCGTCGCCGCCCCCGTCGATGCCCGGGACGGTCCAGGGCCCGGCCGTCCGCATCGCGGACGACCGGGCCCTGGACCGTCAGGATCCCGCAGGGATCCCGGAGGGTTCTGGTCAGTACCGGACGGCGGTGCCGAGCATGTTGGTGGGGCTGTAGTTCAGGTTGGTGACGGACACGCCCATCTGCGGGTTGCGGGCGTGCGCGATCTTGCCATCGCCGATGTAGATGGCCACGTGGTAGACACCGGAACCCGAACCGTTGTTGGACCAGAACACGAGGTCACCCACCCGGAGGTTGTTCATGGAGACCTTCTGCCCCCCGGAGAACTGCGCCGAGGAGCCCCGCGGGATGCTCTTGCCGGCCTGGGCGAAGGCGCTCTGGGTGAAGCCGGAGCAGTCATAGGCGGTGGGGCCGTTGCCGCCCCAGCTGTAGTAGACGCTCGGATCGGCGGCCTTGGCGGTGGCCCACTGGGCCACGTCCGCGCTCCAGCCGCTGGCGGAGGAGGTGGTGTAGGACGCCAGCTGGTAGGTCGCCTGGGACGAACCGGTGGAGGCCGGGGTGTAGTCGTACGACCCACCGGCAGCGGAGGTGGCGGCGGTGGAGGTGGAGGACGAGTCGCCCGCGCTCCAGTTGTAGCCCTGCTGGGCCGAGTAGTCGACGGTCGCGGCGCCGCCGTCGTTGGCCGCGGCCGGGGCCACACCGGCGATGGTGGCTCCGGCGACGGTGGCCAGACCGGCGACGCCGACGGTCAGGGAACGACGACGGTGAGTGCGGCGGGCCTGCTTCTCGGCGAGGAGGCGGGCACGGCGGGAGGAGTAGGTCATGGGATGCTCTCAATGCTTCGCGTGTAATCGGATCGTTACATACCGTACACGAATGTTATCGAGTCGCAACCTTGCGTGTCCCTGTCCATCACCTGGATGTTTCCTGAAAGTGCCATGCAGGAGGCCACAGCGGGCGCGCGCCCAGGTCCACGCACGGCCCTTGACGTTACCACTTCGTGATTCTCGCGTCGTCCGGGTCGGGGACATGCCGCGCTGACCGGTGGGTTCCCGGTTCCGCGATCACCCGGCGGCCACGTTCCGGGCCCTGACCGTCAACGTGCGGACCGGACAGTTGACGGTCCGCACGCTCGGCGCGGCGGTGGCCGCGACGGGGAGGTCGCGGGCTCAGGAGCCCCGGGACGACGACGGGGTGACGTCGTAGACCAACCGGGCCCACTCGCCGATCTTCTCGGCCGAGCGCAACCGCAACCGGTCCCACCGCGCGTCGCCGGCGAACAACGGCTTGCCGGAGGCCAGGGTCACCGGCGCGAGGGTCAGGCAGACCCGGTCCAGGGCGTCCGCCTCGAGGAATTGGGCGGCGAGCCTCCCGCCGCCCATCATCCAGATGTCGCCGGCACCGGCGGCCGCCCGGATCTCGGGGAGGTGCCGGCCGACGTCGCCGTCCAGCACCCGCACGTCCGCGCCCTCGGGAACCGGCAGCTCACGGCTGGAGAAGACGAACAGCGGCTGGCGCCCGAGGTACTCCGGCCACTGCTCCGGGTGGGCCATCAGGTCCTCGTGCTCGAGCACCCACTCGTAGGTGGTGGAACCCATGACGATCGCGGTGGCCGACTCCATGAAGGGCGTGAGGTCGGGCTGCTCCCCCGGGATGGCGAACAGCCAGTCGAGGGAGTCGTCCTCGGTGGCCAGGAAGCCGTTGAGCGTGCACGCGGTCTCGTAGATGACGGCCATGGCCGAACCGTAGCAACCCGGTCCCCGGCACCGCTGCCCCTGGACGGCTACTCCTGAACCCCGGCAATATCCCCGGTCCGGATCGTGTTGAGGCTGGTATGACCGCCCCTGGCCCCTCCCGCGTGCCCGTCTCCATCCTCGACCGCGCCAACTCCCTCGCGGGCTGCACGGAGGCCGAGGCCCTGGACGCGGTGGTGGACCGGGCCCAGCGCTCCGAACGGCTGGGCTTACGGCGCTTCTGGGTGGCCGAGCACCATGGCGTCCCGGGCATCGCCGGTTCCACGCCCACCGTGCTGATGGCCGTCCTGGCAGCCCGCACGCAGTCCATCCGCATCGGTTCGGGCGGGGTGATGCTCCCCAACCACCAGCCCCTCGTGGTCGCCGAGCAGGCCGCCACCCTCGAGGCCCTGTTCCCGGGGAGGATCGACCTGGGGCTCGGCCGCTCCCTCGGCTTCACCCCGGCCGTGCGGCAGGCGCTGCGCACCGGTGAGGACGCCGCCCGCGACTTCCCCGGGGACCTGGCGGAACTGACCGGTTTCCTGCGGGGCGAGTCACCCTTCGCCGCGCGGCCGCGTGACCACGCCGCCACGCCGCTCTTCGTCCTGGCGAACGGCCAGGGACTCACCACCGCCGCACGAGCCGGGCTGGCCGTCGTCGTGGGCGGGCCCGCCCTCTTCCCGCGCGACGGGCACGCCACGCACCCGGGCCTGGACCTCTACCGGGAGCAGTTCCGTCCCTCGCCCTGGTACGCCGAGCCATACGTGATCGTCTCGGCCAACGTGGCGGCCGCGGACACCCGCGAGGCGGCCCGCCGGTTGTTGCTGCCCGAGTCCTGGGCGCTGGCCCGGTCCCGCTCCCAGGGTGAGTTCCGGGCCCTGGCGGACGTGGACGACGTCGTGGCCCGGCTGCACGGCGAGGGCGTCACCGGACGCGACCGGCAGCGGGTGTCGGAGAACCTCGAGCGGTCCATCCACGGGACGCCCCGGGAGGTGCGGGCCGGCGTCGAGGACCTGATGCGGTTCACCGGAGCGGATGAGCTGATGGTGACCGGGGGCATGAGCGACCTCGAGGGCCGGCGCCGCTCGGACGAACTGCTGGCCGAGCTGTTCTGCTGAGAGGACCCGTCTTCCGGCCATGGACACGTGGACGCGCACGGTCCTACCCTCGTCTCATCCCCGACCAGACGCTGAACGACCACCTGGAGGGAACACGATGACACACACCTGGAGAATCTCCGTCAACCTGGTCACCACGGAGGACCCCACACCGGACGAGCGCGTCACCACGGCCCACGCCCAGCTCACCACCACCTCGGGGACCACCCTGGAGGGGTTCGGCCGGGCCCGGCGCAACCCCGTGGACCGCGACGTCCCGGAGATCGGCGAGGAACTGGCCACGGCGCGCGCACTGCGGGACCTGGCAGACCGGCTCCTCAACGCGACCTCGGACGACCTGTCCGCGATCGAGCACCAGAGGATCCACCTGTACAAGTAACCGTCGGCCCCCCGGCCGCTCCGCCCCGCCCCGGTCCCACCGGCCTGCAGGCGGTGGTCAGCGAGCCGTGAGCCCGACGAGCCTGCGCGGCGTGTGCCACAGCGCGCCGCGCATCCAGTCGTCGTCCATGCCCCACGCTGCCAGCGCCTCGATCTGGTGGCTGTAGGAGTAGGGGATGGACGGGAAGTCCGTTCCGAGGACGACCTTGTCCCGCAGGCCGCCCAACGTCTGCGGGTAGTCCCGCGGCGCCGGGTGCGTCCGCTGCATGTACGAGGTCCCGACCATCGTCGTGTCCAGGTAGACGTTCGGGTGCCGCGCCGCAAGTTCGGCGAACTCGCGGTACTCGGGCAGGCCGGCGTGGGCGATCACCAGGACCAGTCCCGGATGCCTGCCGACCAGTTCGCGGATGGGCTCCGGCCCGGTGTACTGACCTTGGTGGGGACCACTGCCGCAGTGTATGACCACGGGGGCCCCGGCCTCCTCCGCGGTGGCCCATGCGGGGCCCAGGAGGGGGTCGAGGGGGGTGAAGCCGCCCACCTGCACGTGCACCTTGAAGATGCGCGCCCCTCGCTCCAGGCTCCGCACCACCTCGTCCTGCACACCCGGCTCGGGGTAGAACGTCGCGGAGTGGATGGCGTCCGGGTGGCTGGCGGCGAAGTCGGCGGAGTAGTCGTTGAGCCAGGCCGCCATGCCGGGCCGGTGGGCGTAGTTCAGCGTGGTGTAGGCGCTCACGCCGATCTCCCGCAGCGTGGCGACCCGTTCCTCCTCGGACTGGCGGTACTCGATGTGCCACGGCGGCCCACCGCGCTCCGCCTCGGTGTCGAAGAACGCCCAGACCTTCTCCTG
The DNA here is from genome assembly GCF_035445025.1 of Citricoccus sp. Taxonomy (NCBI): domain Bacteria; kingdom Bacillati; phylum Actinomycetota; class Actinomycetes; order Micrococcales; family Micrococcaceae; genus Citricoccus; species Citricoccus sp. Next base: position 128,593 of record NZ_DAOMPX010000001.1, read on the forward strand.
CACGTTGGCCGGCATGAAGTGCACGTGCAGGTCGGTGATGCCGGGGATCCCGAGCGATTCCAGGTAGGGCCGGACGTCCCGGTCCGTCCGGGGCGCCGGGGCGGTCGTCCCGGCCGTACCGCGCGTTCGTTGCGTGTCCACGTTCGCACCCTAACGAACCCGGGGCCGGCCCGGTGACCACCGCAGGTGTCTCCTCCCTGTGGGCCTCCGGCTACGGTGCGGCCACCCGTAGCACCGCCGCCCCCGTGACACGGTCCCCGGCCAGGTCGGCCAGTGCCCGGTCGGCCTGCTCCAGTGGGTAGGTCACGGTGGTGGGCCGCAGCGGGATGCGGGCGGCCAGGCGCAGGAACTCCTCACCGTCCTGACGGGTGTTGGCGGTGACGCTGCGGACCTGCCGCTCCTGGAACAGGTCCGAGGCATAGTGGAGCGCCGGGATGTCGCTGAGGTGGATGCCGGCCAGGGCGAGTGTCCCCCCGCGGTCCAGGGCACGCAGTGCCGACGGCACCAGGTCACCGGCCGGGGCGAAGATGATCGAGGCGTCCAGGGGCACCGGCGGTGTCTCCCCGGACTCACCCACGAAGTCGACGCCGATCTCACGCGCCAGCTGCCGGCCCTTCTCCCCACGGGTCATGACGTACACCTCGGCCCCCTGGTGCAGCGCCACCTGGGCGGCCAGGTGCGCCGAGGCCCCGAAGCCGTAGATCCCCAGCCGCCCGCCCGGTGGCAGGTCCGCCCGTCGCAGCGAGCGGTAGCCGATGATCCCCGCGCACAGCAGCGGGGCGGCCGCCTCGTCCGCGAAGGCGTCCGGGAGGTCGTAGGCATAGGCCTCGGGGACCACGGCCAGCTCGGCGTACCCGCCGTCGTCGTCCCACCCGGTGAAGCGCGGGGTGAGGCACAGGTTCTCGGCACCGCGGCGGCAGAACCGGCAGTGGCCACAGGTGTGCCGCAGCCAGGCGATTCCCACCCGGGCGCCGACGGCGAACCGCTCACACCCGGGACCCAGTGCGGTGACCTCACCGACGATCTCGTGACCGGGCACCACCTCGGGCCGGTGCAGGGGCAGGTCCCCCTCGACCACGTGCAGGTCGGTGCGGCACACCCCGCACGCCAGGACCCGGACGAGCACCTCGCCCGGGCCCGGCTCGGGGTCCGGGCGCTCACCGAGGCGCAGCGGTTCCCCGGTCACCGGCCCCTGCGCGGCCACCCACCAGGCGCGCATCGTGAGTTCCCCGGACCGGACCGGTCAGGCCAGCGAGGCCTTCAGGGTGATGTTCTTGACGGCCGCGAGCGCCTGGGACACGGGGCACTGGTCCTTGGCCTCGCCGGCGATCCGCTCGAAGTCCGCTGCCGAGATCCCCTCGACCTGGCCGTTGACCGCCAGCGCGATGCCCGTGATGCCCTCCCCGGCCACGAAGGTGACCTCGGCGGTGGTGTCCAGCTGGGTCGGGGCGGTGCCGTTGTCCTTGAGCATGTTGGCGAACTGCATGCTGAAGCAGGTGGCGTGGGCGGAGGCGATGAGCTCCTCCGGGGTCGTGGTGCCGCCGGACTCCTCGCCGCGGGACTTCCAGGCGACGTCGAAGGTGCCGACGTTCGAGGTCTCGAGCGTGGTGGTGCCGGAGCCGGTGAACAGGTCACCCTTCCACTGCGTGCTGGCGGTGTTGACGATGGGACGCGGCATGATTCCTCCTGATGGTCGATGCTGGGGTCGTGGCCTGCGGGACCCCTGGTCGCCACCGTAACGAGAACCGGCCGCGGATGTCAGGGGGTGCTGGCCGCCGCCCGGTGGGCGGTCGGCCGCCCACCCTGTGTTCACCCCTTGTCCGTCCGGCCTCGGCGGACGAGAGTGGAACCACGAGGGACGGCCCCACCGGCTGCCGTGGACCCGCGACGAGGAGGACCGGATGACCAATGACCAGAGCCGCACCGAGGACCTGAGCGAGGACGCCTGCTGGGCGCGGTTGCGCACCGGGGAGGTGGCGCGCCTGGCCGTCATCGTGGAGGACCACCCGGAGATCTTCCCCATCAACTACGTGGTGGACCACGGATCCCTCGTCTTCCGCACCGCCGAGGGCACCAAGGTCCATGCCGCACTGTCCACCTCGCGGGTGGCCGTGGAGGTCGACGGCGTGGACGCCCCGGAGGAGGGCGCCGGGGCGCCGGCCGCCCACGCGTGGAGCGTCGTCCTGAAGGGCACTGCGGAGCAGATCACTGCAACGGACGAGCTCATGGACACCACCGAGCTGCCGTTGACCCCGTGGCAGACGGGGGCCAAGGGCAAGTTCGTGCGGATCAGGCCCACCCAGGTCACGGGGCGCAGGTTCGCGGTGACCTCGCCGGAGGAATGGCGCACCTCGGTCTCGGGCGCGCCCCACGCCTCGGACGAATGACCCCGTCGGGCCGGTCCAGTGCTGCGGCCAGCGCTGGATCCCGGCAGGGCCCGACGGCGGTGGGCCGGTCAGGTGCCGGCCGGGCCGACGTCGTGGGCCGGCTCCTGTACGACTTCAACACCGAGTTCGACTCCCCGACCCCCCGCGCCGGGGAGTTCGCGGCGCGCTTCGCGCGACTGCTGACGCGCGACGACGTCCTCGTGCTGCTGGCCGGAGATCCGGCGGAACCGACCGGCTTCGCCTACCTCACCCTTCGTCCGTCCCCGTACTTCGACGGGCCGCTGATGCAGCTCGAGGAGCTCTACGTGGTCCCGGCGTTGCGCGCCCGGGGCATCGGCACCGCCCTGATCCGGGATATCCTGCGCCGTGCCCGGGAGCTGGGCTGCGGCGAGATCCACATCGGCGTGGACGAGATCGACGTGGCCGCCCGCCGCTTCTACGAACGGCACGGGTTCTCGAACCGCGAGCCTGGTGAGGACTACCGGATGCTGTTCTACGTCCGGGCACTCTGACGCGCTGCGTCCGGGGTGAGAGGACGCGTCCGTGCGGGTCCCACGGCTGCGCAGTCCTCTCGATCCGGACAGACGGAGGGTGCCCCGTCGGGTCCTGGTCCCGACGGCGGTTCAGGCGAGCACCACGATCTTCCCGGCCGCGTGCCCGGTCTCGACGGCGGCGACGGCCCGCTCCGCCTCCACCAGCCGGAATCGGCCGGTCACCACGGGGGCGAACCACCCGGCCGCCACCAGCGCGGCGACCTCCGTGAACACGGCGGTCGTGCGCCGCCGGGTCACCCCGGACCCGCCCAGCGCCTCGGCGCCGGGGACATCGGCGATGCTGCGCAGGGCGTCGGGCCGGTGCAGCAGGGGCGCGGCCTCGGCCAGGGCCTGCCCGCCGACCGCGTCGATCACGGCGTCCACCCCCTCGGGGGCGAGGTCGCGGACCCGGCCGGTCCAGCCGGGTCCCTTGGCCACGTGCACCGCCCCGAGCCCGGTCACCACGTCCCGCTTGGACTCCGAGGCCACCCCGAGCACGCGCAGGTCCCGGTCCCGGGCGAGGCCGCAGACGCACGTGCCCACCCCGCCGCCGGCCCCCAGCATCAGCACGGTGGCCCCGGCCGGGAGGCTGAGCTCGTCCAGGGCGTCGTATGCGGTCCCCGCGGCCACGGGGATGCAGCAGGCCTGCTCCTCGGTCACGCCGTCGGGGATGCGGGCCGTCCCCGACGCGTCCAGCAGGACGTGACTGGCCAGCGCCCCGGTGCCGGCCGCCGTCGCACCGAAGACCCGCTCTCCGGGAGCGAACCCGGTGACGTCCGGACCGGTTCCGAGCACCACCCCGGCGGCCTCGCGGCCGAGCGCCATGGGGAAGCGCACCGGGATCCGGCCGGTACGCAGGCCGTTGCGGACCTTGATGTCCGCCGGGTTCACCCCCGCCGCCGTCATCCGCACCAGGACCTGGCCGGGACCGGGTGTGGGGTCCTCCTGCTCGAGGTGTTCCATGACCTCCGGGCCGCCGTACCGCTGGAAACCGAACATGCGCATGGGAGCAGTCAAGCATCCCGCGGTGACCAGCACTTGTGCTCGGTCACGGGGCGCGGCCCAGAATGGTCCGAGTCAACCGGCCGTCCCGTCGTGGACCGGTCGCGCCGAGGAGGACCGATGACCGAGCAGCCCGCCACCGAGGAGCACCTGTCCGAGGACGCCTGCTGGGAGCGCCTGCGCCAGGCGCCCGTGGGACGGCTGGGGGTGTGGGTCCAGGACCATCCGGAGGTCTTCCCCGTGACGTTCACGGTGGACGGCCGGACGATCCTGTTCCGCAGTGGGCCGGGGACGAAACTGGACGCCGTGCTGTCCGGGACGCCGGTGGCCTTCGAGGCGGACGCGCTGGAGGCCACCACCTCCATCGTCTGGAGCGTGATGGTCCGGGGCAGGGCCGAGCAGATCACCCGGTCCGTGGAGCTGATGGAGACCGGGGACCTGCCGTTGAGGCCCTGGCACCCGGGTGACAAGACGGCCCTCGTCCGGATCACCCCGGCGGAGGTCACCGGACGGCGGTTTCCCATCGCCGATCCGGAGTGGTGGCGGTCCGTCGCCGCCGACATCCGCCGGCCGGCCGAGGACTGAGCGCCGGCGGGGTCACCGGCCCGAGGGACCGCCGCTCAGTATCCGGCCAGCAGGTTCTTCGCGCCGACGATCGCCAGGCCCAGTGCCGTGATGCTGACCACGATGACGACCGTGCGCAGTCGGCCCGCGTCGTAGGTCCGGGCCACGATCGCCGCGGCGACGACGATGTACCCGAGCAGGGCGATGGTGACGGCGCCCGTCTCGCGCTCCGAGAACACCAGGTCGACGACGGTGACCAGCACCCCCACCTTCAGTCCGCCACCCAGGCCGGCGGCCGTGATCCGCAGGTCCTGGCGGCGGCTGTTCCCCACGTCCGTGGCGAACTGGGCCAGACTGAACGCGAACCAGTGCACGAGCAGCAGCCCGACGAGGATCCCCCAGAGCGCGGGCAGGGGACTGTCCGCACCCTCCCCGAGGTCGACGAGGGTGCCCAGCGAGGCCAGCAGGCTGATGGCGATGTACAGGCCCACGGCCATCGACTCACGCAGCAGGTGGGCCTTCTCGTGCTCGCTGATCTCCTCAGCCGGCGAAGGATGCTGGTCGGCGACCATGGGCCGAGTCTATTCAGCGGGGGGATCCCCCGGAATCCCTGACGATCCGGCGGAGCCGCCGGCCGGGTGAGCGCGGACGGCACCGCGTGCGGGTCACGGACGGGCGATCGACAGGGTCCGGACTCCCCCGCTGCTAGCGTCGGGCCATGAGAGAGCCCCGATCCTCCCGCGCGGTCTGGACCGCGCTCGGGCTCGCGGCCGGGCCGGCGTCGGCGTTCGCGTTCGCCCGGTTCGCCTACGCGGTGCTGCTTCCGCCCATGCGGGCCGACCTGGACTGGTCGTACGCGACGGCGGCCCTGCTCAACACGACCAACGCCGCCGGGTACCTGCTCGGGGCGGTCCTGGCCGCCCGGGTGGGCCGGGTGCTCGGGACGCGCCGCGCCTTCCTGGCCAGCATGCTGGTCACCGCCGCGGCCCTGGGGGCGTCCGCGCTGAGCTCCCTGCTGCCGGTCCTGCTCGTGCTGCGGCTGGCCGCCGGGATCTCCGGGGCGGTGACCTTCATCCTCGGGGCGGCGCTGACGGCGGCCCTGGCCTCCCAGCTCGACGGGCCACGGACCGCGCGGCGTTCGGCCCTGTTGATGGGGATCTACGTGTCCGGTGGCGGCATGGGCGTGGTCGTGACCGGTTTGCTGCTGCCGGCCGCCCTGTCCTGGTTTCCCCCGGAAGCTGGCTGGCGCGTGGGCTGGGCCGCGCTGGGCATCGCGGGCGTGGCGGCCTGGATGATCGCCGTGCCGGCCGCGCGCCGGGCCCCGTCGCCACCCCCGCGCCGGACCGGGGCGCGCGCCCCGGTCCGCACCCTGCTTCCCCTGCTGGCCGGGTACACCCTGTTCGGCGCCGGGTACATCGCCTACATGACCTTCATCGTGGCCCTGCTGCGCGGCCAGGGCGCCGGGGACGCGGAGGTGGCCGTGTTCTGGATCGTGCTGGGCCTGGCCGCGATGATCGGCGGGTTCGCGTGGTCCCCCGTGGTCGGCGCGCTCTCCGGAGGCCGAGCCCCGGCGCTGCTCATGGTCGTCGTCGCCCTCGGAGCGGGACTGCCCCTGCTGGCGGACCACCCGGTGTTCTCGCTGGGATCGGCCGTGTTGTTCGGGGGGACGTTCCTGGCGCTCGTCGGCGCGGTCACGCACGCCGCCCAGCGGGTCCTGGACCCGTCTCAGGTCACCGACGGGATCGGCACCCTGACGACCGGTTTCGCGATCGGCCAGTCGATCGGCCCGGTGCTGTCCGGGGTGGCCTCGGACTCGGCCGACGGCGTGCAGGCCGGGCTGGCCCTGTCCGTGGTGATCCTGCTGGCCGGAGCCGTGGTCTTCCTCGGCCAGCGCCCGCAGGCGGCCCATCCCGGGACCTGAGGGCCGGCGTGGGCGCCGAGGGCAGGTCAGCCCCTGACAAGCACGCCGGCCGCTGGGGTGCGGCTCAGCCGCGGCACCACAGGTTCAGGGACGCCGCCAGCCGTCGCCCTCGAGGTGTGATCCGGCCATCGGCCCCATGGTGAGCATGCCGCCGTCGACGGCCCAGGACGCACCGTTGACGTACCCGGCGTCCGGGCCGCACAGGAAGGCCACGACGGCGGCGACCTCCCGGGCGTCCCCCGGCCGGGCGACGGGGATCCCGGGACGGTGCTTGCCCTCGAGGACGGACTCGTCCTCCTGCCCGGTCATCGGGGTGGCGATCTCCCCGGGCGCCACCGCGTTGACGGTGATGCCGTGCTCGGCCAGTTCGAGGGCGGCGACCTTGACCAGCAGCCCCAGGCCACCCTTGGCCGCGCAGTACGGTCCGGCCCCCACCCGCGGGGCGTGCTCGTGGACGGAGGTGATGGCCACGATCCGTCCGCCCGCACCGGCGGACACCATGTGGCGTGCGGCCGCCTGCAGGCAGCAGAACGCGCCGTCCAGGTCCACCGAGATCACGTGCCGCCAGTCCGGGTAGTCCATGTCCAGCAGCCGGGTGGCGGTGCCCGTCCCCGAGCACATCACGAGGGTGTCGACGCCACCCATCTCCTCGGCCAGCCCGTCGACGACCCTGGTGCCCTGCGTCGGGTCGGCCAGGTCGAGCCGGCGCACGTGGGCGGTGCCGCCGGCGGCACTCACCTCGGTCGCGGTGGCCTCCGCGCCCTCGCGGTCCTCGTGCCACGTGATGCCGATGTGACGTCCCGGGGCGGCCAGTGCCACCGCCGTGGCCTTCCCGATGCCGGAATCGGCCCCCGTGATGATGATCCTGCGGGGATGTACGGCGGACTCAGTCATGGTTCCTCCTGGTACGGGTCGGTGCGGT